>DATKOK010000116.1:0-5931 GCA_035524675.1 Candidatus Methylomirabilota bacterium
GTAGTACTTTCCAGAATTGTCCACTAGAAACTCGACTGTCCCGGCATTGGTGTATCCTGAGGCTTCAAGCCCTCTTCTAGCAGCGTCTGCAAGAGCGGATCGCGTGGCATCGCTAATTCCAATTGATGGGGCTTCTTCGAGTAACTTCTGATGCCGTCGCTGAATGCTGCATTCTCGCTCGCCAAGGATCACGACATTGCTTCTCTTTTCTGCAAGTGCCTGAATCTCCACATGGCGCGGGCAAGCCAGTTGTTTCTCGATGTACATTTCGCTCCGACCGAACGAAGAGATCGATTCCATTTTTGTCAGGCGATAGAAGCGACGGATTTCTTCTCTAGTTTTCGCAATTCGCATCCCGCGTCCGCCGCCACCGTATGCTGCTTTTATTATAACAGGAAATCCAATGCTCGATGCTATCTCAACCGCGTCGTCATCGTTTCGCAGAGGTCGGTCTGAGCCAGGGATTATAGGGATCCCCGCCTCTTGCATGGTCTTTCGCGCAGTTAGCTTGTTTTCGAGTTTCTCTATGGATTCACTCGGTGGTCCGACGAAAACGAGGTCATGTTCCTCGCACGCTTTCGCAAAGGAAGCATCTTCTGAGAGAAAACCGTATCCTGGATGGATACCGTCGCAGCCTGATTCCTTAGCCGAGTTAATTATCTTCGGTATGTTCAGGTACGTTTCGCTCGGTGTGACACCTACCAATCGGAATGTCTCATCCGCGTATCTCGCTGGTAGAGAATTGTGATCGGCGTCTGAGCATACGAGTACCGTTGACATGCCGAGCTTGCGACATGTACGAATGATTCTAAGTGCTATTTCGCCTCGATTGGCGACTAATAGTTTGATCGACACGGCAGACACCGTCAGGAGGAATCTCTAGAGCATGCTACCTGGTTATGCGCTGAGCACATCTTAGCGAGTTTCTCAGCGAGGTGATTCTCCATAAAGATCGATCCAGATTCTCCACGTTTCATCGGTTGGGCGTTTAAATCAGTTGTCTTTCGGAGCTGAAGGCATACGGATGACTGTTGGAAATTCCTAGAGATGCGTGTATTTGGCAGTTCTTTGCAACTGCTTGTGTAAATCCGCCCCCGTTTCTTTTGCATGGTTTCCCATTGTTGCTTAGGACAATCGTGATAAGGCATTCATGTGTAAGCCTATTCCGGCGATGATATTGAGCGTAGAGGAGAAGGATGTCGCGGCCCTTCAGCGACTCGGCTTAACCGAGTACGAATCAAGACTTTACCTTGCGCTCGCAAAGATGGGTCCGATTAAAGCCAGTGAAGTTAGCTTCCACGGTCATGTTCCGAGAACCAAGTCATACGGGGCTATACGCGAGCTAGAGAGGAAGGGTCTGCTGATTACGATTCCTGGGAAACCAGAAGTCTACGCCGCGCGCGCCCCTGCAGAAGTCCTGATGCCTTTGATAACACGACTTGAGGGGGACGTGAAGGAGTCCGCGAGTCTCGTCCAGCGACTGTCGATGACATATGAATCCAACGTAATCGTGAGGAGTCAATTTCCTCGAGAGGCGAGAGAGATGTGGGTTATCGAAGGAAGAGCGAATGTGCTTAACAAGATGAATGAGCTTTTCAATCAGGCAGCGAAGACAATAAACTACAGTACGGGCGGGAACGGGTTAATCCGAGCTTACAAAGCGAACGCGGACACGCTTGCGAAAGCAAAACAACGTGGAGTAACAGTGAAGATGCTGACAACTGTTTCAAGCGAGAATGCCTCCGTCGCGAGCGAGATGGGAAACGTACTGGAGTTGAGGAACGTAGAGAAACCGTTCCCACCACAGTATGTCAACTTCGCATCAGTCGACTCTCATGAACTCATCATTGTGGAGGTTAAACCTGATGACCTAAGTACCGATCGCGGGTCAGACTTTGCAGTATGGAACCGCAATAAGCTGGCAGTAGGCGTCCATGACCAAGCCTTTGAACGCATCTGGGACCTGTGCGCAAAGACGGCAAGAAAATAGCCCTTACAGAGACTACATCAATAGTCATTACTGCAGACGCTTCTCACTTCATACTTTGGTTACGCTCAAAAGGGGATCGGAGGTTCATGATTGTGCCAGTTGGTTCCATTCGGAATATTATCGCCTAGTTTGACAATGGTTACCCCTTGGGAATCATATGATGCTTGATTGCTGAACAGGCCTCTTAGACTGGCCAAATCATGCGGGTCGTGGGCCGCGGTATTGAGTAGAAAGAGTGCAGTGATCCGCGGTTCATTTAGCACTTTCAACGCATTTTGAGCGAACTTGTATCCCATTTGAGAGACTGATTCAGTTGAGTTCTGCTGAGAAAGGATGAAATCGGTTATACTATCAAAAACCAAGCTTATTGGCCCATCAGAGTGCATGTTCAATATAGCTGAAAATGATGTTACTTGGTCCAAGTCCAGGAATTTGACATTCTCATCATCCTCGAGAACGTGACGGACAGCACTGCCCTTTTGCGTGATCACGATAGCTGTCTCTTCATAAAACGATGCTTCAATAGTGAAGTCACGCACGGGTCTCTCGTAATCAGCACGAGGGTCAATTTCGAGGAGGATCTTGCGTCCCTTTAGTTTCGCATGGTCAAGTCCGAGTTGCTTCGAGAACTTTGACGCCTTGGCCTGCATGAGCCAACGTTTGACCTCGACGGATAGTTGTGGAGGATTAAATGGTTTCATGAAGTGACAATCAGCTCCAACTGCGGCCGTGAGTTTTCTGTCGACGTCACGTCCAAGCGCTGTGAACATGATTATCGGCATGTTCTTAGTCTTTGGCTGCGATTTCAATATCTTACAAACCTCCAATCCGCTCTTGCCTGGCATCACGAGATCCAAGAGAACAAGGTCGGGCTGCTCGGTTTGCACAGCCGTGAGCGCTTCTTCTCCGTTCGATGCTGCAGTTACCCAATAGCCTTCTCTCTCCAGTATTACTTTTGCAAGGTTCACTGTGTCGAGTTCATCATCGACTACTAGGATCTTACTTAGCGAGTTCCAACACCTCATTTCTTGAGAGTTCTATTGTGATAGTTGTTCCCTGCCATTTGCCCGGCGACGAAACTGAAATTACCCCGCCGTGTGCTTCGGCTAGGCGCTTGGTCAAGCTCAGTCCCAGTCCCGTTCCTTTGAAGTATGTGGGCTTCTCTATAGCTGCAAAAGGTTCGAAAACGCGATCTAGATCTTTCTTATCGATGCCGATGCCTGTGTCACGCACGCGGATACATGCCTTTGTCGGAGTCTCACTCAAACTTATCGTTATGTCTCCTCCGTCCGGTGTGAATTTTATCGCGTTGTTCATTATGTTCCAAAGCATCTGACTGAGTCGAAGTGGGTCACCTCGAATGGTAAGTGCTCCCGAAGCGATTTCCAAGTGAAGGTGATGATGCTTCTGATCAAGGAGAGGTTGAACTTCTTGCACGCATTCTTTCAGTAGGTTCCGCAGATCTACTTGCTGCAGCTTGAGCTGGATCTTACCAGATTCCATTCGTTGTACGTCAAGCAAGTCATTCGTGAGTTCGAGGAGTCTATCTGCGTTTCGTTTCATCACCTCTACGAAGGGTCGAATGTTACTGATCGAAGATTGTGGATTCTCGGCCAAAATGAAGTCTGCGTAACCCTTGATCGAGACGAGGGGTGTTCGTAATTCGTGGGTTGCAGCTGATATGAAGTGGTCTCTCATTATTTCAAGTCGTCGATGTTCAGTGATGTCGTGCACTATAGCCTCGATACCCTGCGTCCGCACCAGCACACCATCGGTGTAATCCACATAGCCAGAATTCGTCAAGGTCGCCTTGGGGTAATCACGCACCCATATGGTTCCCCCATCTTTTCTTTTCAGTTCGAATTCAGCAAAGATAGTTGCGTCGCGTAACTTTTCGAGATGATCGATGCGCTCAGTCTTTCTCACGTAAACATCATCAAGGTTAACTGTTTTTATTTCGTCAACGCTATTATACCCCAGCAAATCCGCAAACGTTTGATTAGCTTCAAGAATTCTTCCATCGGAGGTGGCTCGATAAACTCCGACTGGAACATTATCGAGGATAGATCGAAGTATTTCGTACGATTTCATTTCCCTCTTCGATTCAATTTTGCTGGGGCGTACTAGCAAGTCGCAAAGGAACACTGCCAAAATGCCGATTGACAGACCCAGAAGAGTCTCTGCGGTGAATGCGCCATAATAGAGAAATGATGCACCTGTCGCTATCCAACTAAGAGTAATGCAGACGCTGATAACTAAAATTCTCCTTCTCATAGCTTAACCACCAGCTCGATCACCGCGTTGATCAGCTAGCTGGTGTGGCCTCCACGATTCTCTGGTTTAGGTAACTATCAATCAATTTACGAATAACATCATCGAACGTATCGCCCTTCTTGCCAAGCATCTCGAGTCTGCGCTTGGTTTCAATCCGCACTTGGATGGTTTTGACCTGACCCAATGTTGCCACTGCAGCAGCTATAGTAACCAGAAATGAGCTCTAATTCCTGTCGTCACTATTGGCTCGGGACCTTGGTGACGGGTACGTGGGCCCCGTCAGAGCACCGATTCCTTCGAGTAAACTTCAATCCCGTTCTGTGCTATGTTGTACGGTCTCGGGGTGCGATCAATGGGCATGCCACGCATCTTTTCCACCTGAATTACGCGCTGAAGGCTCTTTCCACTTGTCGTTGTCTGCATCAGGATTATTCCGTGAACGAGATACTCCTCTATCTGGAGCTTCCTCCCCGAACCGCCGATCTCGGCTAACTCTGATGCGAGCAAGCACGTGGCACCAGTCTTGGATAGGGCCTGGACGAGGTCAAGAGTTGCTTTACGTCTGAGAGTTAAATCAGCATACTGAAAGATCAAGTGTGAGACTGGATCCACTACTACCCTTTGCGCCCCTACAGAAACGGCGCGATTCTTGATAACTTCTAGAAGGCTGAGCAATGAGAACTCGATTTTACCGATAGAGACGGTCCCCACTTGAACCTCAGGCGGAAGCGATCTGATCGGTGATGCGTCAATGAAAGAAAGTTTCCCGGTTCGTTCGAAAGCTTCTATGTCCCAACCAAGAGCGTTCATCTCTTCTACATACTGTTCCTTACTTTCCTCTAGGGAAACATACAGTCCCTTCTCGTTGAATTTTTCGATACCATTAATCAAAAACTGAGTGCACAGTATTGTCTTGCCCGCACCTGGCTCGCCTAATGCTAGAATCACGCGACCACGCGGGAGACCCCCTGTCAATATTTCATCAAGGCCAGGAATCCCCGTGTAGCTTCTTTCGAGTTTTCTGAAGTTCACCATCGTGGTTCCCAGATTTGATTAATCAAAGTTCTGTACCAAGGTCCGTGTTCTCTGTTGCTCACTTTCTCTGGATAACCTGGCCCTCGCAGCTTCAATGTAATCTACCGCTTCGAATCCATGAACTTCGTAGAATTCCCACCCTAACTTTGCGTAAAGCCTTCTGACAGCAGCTCTCCCAATGACTTTGGCAGCCTTCCCAGAGATCTCCTCAAGCAACGCTGAAAATCTGGCTGGTTGACTCGGAATATCCTCACGAGTTATGGAACATTCAAGATATGTGAAAATCATGTTCTTGGTTCGTGCTCCCACGAGGTCGATCAGTGTCTCGTCTATTGCTTCGAGGAGCAAGTCATCGAACGTTCTGTTACGAATTCCATTCAGTGGCGTAGACGTGAGGATGTCCGTGTGTGATGCGCCGTCCTCTCGAGATGACCGCGCCGACTGAGATAATAAAGTCACCAGCGTAAATATGGCGTCGTCAATGAAAATGAATACAGGAGTACGGGTCGAACTGGGACTGTTTGATTCTTACTTGTGTGTTCTTCGATGCATAAGTGTTCTAGAACATTACTCTATGTTCGCGTTCGACGAGCCTTATCTGCCTTTCTTGAGGAATACTCGCCAACTTGAGA
>DATKOK010000117.1:0-16768 GCA_035524675.1 Candidatus Methylomirabilota bacterium
GCTGATTCGTGACCCGGAAGTCGAAGTAGTTGATATTTGTACGCCGCCCAATGTTCACTCCGAACCTGCCATAGCTTGCTGCGAAGCGGGCAAGCCGATGCTATGCGAGAAACCTCTAGCGAGAGATGCAGAGGAAGCGAAGGAAATGCTACGCGCCGCTGAGAAGGCTGGAGTGGTGAACATGACCGGCTTCAATTATAGGTTCGTTCCCGCGGTCAGCTACGCAAAGAAGCTAATAGATGATGGATTCGTCGGGCGCGTCCTCAACTTTCGAGGCGCCTACCTCAACGTTGAGGTGGGAGACTGGGGTTATATTAATCCAAACTTTCCCTTGGACTGGCATTTCAGAGCAGAAACCGCAGGGCATGGAGCTATCGGTGATCTAGGATCCCACATAATTGACCTCTCACGGTATCTTGTGGGCGAGATCTCCTCAGTTGCAGGCGCTACTGCGACGTTCGTCAAAGAGCGTCCGCTTGTAGACAAACCCACAGTGAAGGGAAGAGTGGAGGTTGAGGACGCAGCCGTTGCTGCTGTGAAATTTGCTAATGGAGCCTTAGGAACGATTGAAGCGAGTTGGATGGCACCAGGAAGAAAGGATTTCCTCCGGTTCGAAGTTACAGGAAACGAAGGGTCGATTCGCTTCAACCTCGAGAGGATAAATGAGCTCGAGATATGTTCCCTCAAGGATCCTAATGATGTGCGAGGCTTCCGTGATGTCTGGACAACCTCCAAAACTCATCCGATGATGGAGAAGTTCTGGGTCGAGCAGGGTGGAGGCTTCGGCTGGGAACACAGTTTCGTTAACGAGTTGAATCACTTTGCTGATTGCGTTATGAGCAACAAACCAGTAACGCCCGTTGGGGCCAGCTTTTACGATGGTTACCGGAACTGTCTGATCATGGATGCGATAGTTGAATCAGAAAAGACTGATCGCTGGGTTACCTTAGAAGGTTAGTCATCCACTTTTAATAGACGATAGCAACTGTTGCGAACGATGTGTTAGTACTATGACGACCAGCATGTGGATGACTACTGAGAATCCCAACATCGTGTTTGAGAATACTGCTGTCGGAAGATTGAAGAAAGAGATCTGGGACGCTTCCGAACAGAAGATAGATGAGATCCTGCGTGATTATGGAATCCCGTCCCCTCCAGAGGTTGGAAAGGCGGGCAGTTACATTCAAACGACCGTTCGTCAAAGGCTGATTGAAAACAGAAGGAAAAACGATATTGTTTTGATTCCTGTAGGCTGCACAGAGAACCATGGCGTTCACACAGTCTCAGGATTAGATACCTTCGTTGTTTCGCAGATCTGCGAAGGCGTACGTCGGTACACGGCGAAGAAGGGCGCCCCTGTGAACATCGCCCTCCCCCCACTCAACTATGGCGCTCACCCATTTCATCACATTGGCATGCCAGGCACCGTTATCCTATCAGAAACTACCGCTCGAGAGATACTGATCGCAGTTATGGCCGGCCTCTGGAATGACGGATTCAGGAAGCAAATAATAGTCAACAATCACGGGCAGCTTTGGGTCTTGGAGAGTGCCCTGCATGAATTCATGAAACGATATCAGCTTCCAGGCATATTTCGAATGATGGACTGGCATCGTGCGGTCCGTGAATTCTGGGGTCCGACCGGAAAACCAGACGCTATGGACACCCACTTTGTCCATGCCGACGAAGCAGAGACATCAAACGCGCTCTTGCTGTTCCCACCAGAGATGGTTGACATGAGCCTAGCCAAAGATACACAGGGCGTATCGTACCTACCCGACGGACATTTCGACAAATCCGTCGACCCGTTCCGCCGACCACATAAATGGTCGGAGGGTGAAGGGCACGCAGCCATTGAGATTACAGCCACGCCGGAAGGAGTTGTCGGAAAACCCACATTAGCCACAGCACGGAAGGCTAAGCGACCGATTGCTGCAATTCTGCGATATCTCACATTGGTTCATGACGAGATCCTCCAGGCATACCCTGCCGGAAAAGTGCCGCCCGTAGACAAAATCACTCTTCGATCCAGTGCAGAGATGGAACCTTACCTGAGAGAACCACTAAGTCCCGGCTGGAAATCGATATACGAACTTCCAGGCAGAGCATTCACTAATTAACGGCGTAGAAAGGGCGGTAGTCACCTACTCGCCCCAGTAATCCTTTTTCAGGACCTAATCCGAAATTACAACGGTCTTGACAGCTTCCCCAGTCTTGTTGAGACTGAAGGCTCTATCTATTTGTCTTAGTGGTATTAGGTGGGTTACGATCACGTCTACTGGAACGAAGCCAGCGTCAAGCAGGTCTATGGCTGTTCGGAAACTCGCGGCCTGCGTGTGAGATCCCAAAATATCTTTCTCGTATCGCATTATGTCGAACGGGCTGAATTTCGCGGTGGCTTCCGGTCTGCATGTTCCTTGGATAACCACCCGCCCTCCATGCGCCGAGGAGTGAATTGCTGCTTCCACTGTCTCGATCTTGCCGATGACCTCTACGCCAACGTCCGCGCCTAGTCCGTTCGTTTCATCTAGCACGCGCTTTACAGGGTCCTCGGTTGACGGGTTTATTGTGACGTCTGCTCCGACTTTCTTCGCTGCTTCCCGCCGTTTCTCCGCGATCTCGACGGACATTATTTTTCGTGCTCCGGCGCGTCGAAGCAGGCTTACCCAGAACAATCCCATTGGACCGGCACCGTACACGACAGCAGTATCGGACGGTCTCACTCTGGCCCTAAGGAATCCGTTGATAATGCATGAGAATGGTTCCGTGAGTGCGGCAGTTCTCCAGTCCATACGGCTCGGGATTTTGTAGATTGCCTTTTCGGGCGCAAGCATGTAAGTTGCAAATCCCCCGTTAATGTCCTCGCCGATACTAACAAGATTCTCACAGAGGTTGGGTCTATCTGACCTACAATAGCGGCAGACGCCGCATCTCAGATTGGGGTCAACAACGACATGGTCTCCGACGGCTACGCTAGTCACGCCGTTTCCCACTTGCGATACTTCGCCCGCGCATTCGTGACCTAGGATTACAGGTGGCTTGGCAGGATGTCGTCCTTCGAGAATTGCCAGATCCGTTCCACACATGCCACATGCTCGCACACGAATAACTACGTCAGTGGGATTCACAGGCGCAGGAGTGTCGAGCTCAACTACGCTAACTCCTTCGTTCAACCCTTTGAGAAGGGCTCCAATCATTTTCGGCAAGGCATATTTCACTTCGCCAGAAAAGTAATGTCCATTCTTTAACTGTACGGTCCATCTATCATGACAAGTAATGCAGTTAGCTAACCATTAGAGCCAATAACCACTTTCATCGAGTCTTCTGCTATCGATTTCTGTAGACCCTGTTCAGCTTGATCGATTGGGAACCTGTGAGTAATCGCCTTGTCAAACCGTATTGTATTCTTGTAACTCGCCATCATTTTCAGGACTCGCGAATATGCTTGGAAGGGCATGCCGGCTGCTCCAATGATGCGCGCGTTCTTTGCGACTATTTGTCGTGACGCTGAGACTTGCGTGCTAGCATCTTCGACGAAGGCGCCCTCGACTAGGTAGGTCCCTCCAACTCTGAGCATATCAAGTCCTTCAGATAGTATGTTTGGTGCGCCCGTGCATTCAATCACTAGATCTGCGCCTAGGTTGTCTGACAGCTCAAACACTTTGTTGACTCGTTCAGAAGATTCCTTAAGATTGCCAACGCTAATGATCTCGTCCACGCATAGTTCACGAGCCATTCTGAGCCGGTATTCGGACTTGTCAATTCCTATGATTCGAGAAGCACCTAGCATTCTAGCGACAAATGCGTTACAGAGCCCCAATGGGCCGAGTCCTTGTATAACCACCGTATCGGCGGGGGCATAGCCTTCCTTAGAGTTCGGCGACTGAAATGCGCGGCCAAAAGCACCATAAGCGACCGCCATCTGTTCTGCGAGAACAGCTTCCTCGTCAGTCAACGCTTCTGGGACCCGAAACACGAAGGTTCCAGGCAGGATATACATCATCTCTGCCCATCCACCGAAAAGGTGCGGCGGATTCTTGCAGCTGATTACGTCTCCGTAACTGCGATGATTAATGCACCATGGATAGCCGTAAATGTTTCTGCAATAGTAGCAGTGACCACATACTATATCAGCTGAGACTACGACGCGGTCGCCGGACCTAAGTGGAGGGCCCTCTGTTATCATCTGTTCAGCAGCTCTGCTGCCTACAGCCTCAATGACGCCCAGATTCTCGTGTCCAGGAATGACTGGGAAACTAACAACTGCGCCCGGAAGTCCTAGGTTAGTCTGACCGAAGTACATGTGTTTGTCAGTTCCACAAATAGCTGACCCAATCATCCGTACTAATGCCGAATCTGCAGCAATCGTAGGAACTGGAAAATTCGCAGTAGTCATCTGTCTCGGCGCAGTCATCACAGCGGCTTGAACGCCTACCAAAGGGCTCACTTTCGTAAGTAGAATGTCGTAAAAGTTACTCTACTTATGAGCCTTTCATTCGGTTCACCCAAAGTCTTTTAAAAAATGTAAAACTCTGTATCTACTATGTCCTCGCAAAAGATGTTTGTTCGCGACGCAACGGGTCTAGTTAGAGCGTTGGGGTTTGCTGACCAGTTCATTATTTCTCAAGCCATTATCAACATCCTAGGGGGATTCGTACTAACCGCCCTGTTTGCCCCATTTTACTTCCCAGGAGCGAATCTTTCAGTCGTATTTGCGCTCGGGTCAATACCCGCGCTGGCTATGGCTTATGTATACTCTAAGCTCAGTGCCGCGATCCCAAGGAGTGGTGGAGATTATATCTGGTCAACCAGGATTTTGGGGCCATTCTTTGGATCAATTCAATTCATCTTCCTATTCGTTGGTACGGTGATTATTGGAATTGGATTGAGCATTTGGTCGGCCCAGGCAGTCGCTCTTTCACAACTTGCCTTTGCAATAGGTGTGACGACGAATAACGTTGGCATCATCAAGATTGGCACAGCCTTGTCACAGGCCAGCTTGGGCTATCCAGTCTCTGTTGTTATGACCGTAGTGGTTACAGCTATCGCGTTGCTGAGCTTGCGAGTTTATTCATGGTTCCAGAAGATCAGCTACTTCCTGTACTACATCATAGCCGCACTCTTCTTATTCGTTCTCTTCACCGTTGATCCTTCAACTATTCCAGGACTATTCGACCACGCAATGCAAGTCGCGGGATACAATGTTACATACACCGGGATGCTCCAGCAAGCAGCTGCTCAGGGCTTCAGCGCAACAGATTTCAATCTTACAAATTCACTACTTGCGGCAATCCCCTGGGGATTCCTAACTTTCACCGGTTTCAACTACGGAGCCTACCTCGCGGGCGAGACGAAAAATGTCAAGAATTCAATGACTCGAGCCCTTTTCCTTTCAGTCTTCGTAACAATTATCGCGCTCGTCGTGATGGGATTGTTGGTCTACCGAGACTTCGGTTCCGGATTTCTCAATGCGGCAAGTTACATTGCTGCAACGAACCCGGGCTCACTTCCGGCTCTTCCAACCACGACAATGCTCCTTTCTGTTGCGAGTCCCTTCTACGCATCACTCTTGAGTTTAGGCCTCTACTTGGGATGGTTGGTGGTTAGTGTAGCATACGTGGTTACAATGTCACGCATGCTGTTCGCTGCTGCTTTCGACCGTTTGCTTCCCGTGAAGTTCGCTGATGTTAGCGACAGATTCCACTCTCCAGGATGGGCGACCATTTTCATTGGCGCTATAGTCTTTGTGTACTTAACCATCTACTGGAATTTCGGATGGGCTGCCACATGGCTGAATACATCCTTGGTGGCGCCGATTGGATACCTTCTACCGCTTGTCGCGACACTTCTGTTTCCGTTCGTGAAGCGCGACTTCTTCAAACGTACTGTAGGTACAATGGGAAGTGGACCAGCGATAGCGTTTGCATCCTTCGTCGGAGTTGCTGCATTCGCGTTCTACATAGTGGCAGAGAGCTTTCCAATCGCAGGCTCGTTAGGAGTTGTGTTCTTAGGCGCTAATCTAGGGTTAGCTTACGGCGTCGTTTTGGGACTAATCCTTCTTGGCGTCCTAGTATACGCCACCGGAAGTGCACGACTCAAATCTCTTGGGATTGACATCAAAGCCCTTTACGCTGAGATTCCGCCTGAATGAGCTTAGATTCCAAGCTCCTTCAGGCTATTTCTAGCCTTCTCAACTACACGATCAGGGCTCATCTCCCAGTACCGTTTGCTGAACAATTCGACAGAGACTGGACCGTCGAAACTCATCGCACGAAGTTGGGTAATGTACTCACGCAGGTCGATGATTCCTTCGAGTGGCATAACACGATCTGAATCTCGCACTTGAGGTATTGGAATATTCGGAGCATCGTTGATGTGAAAAATCCACAGTTTTCTCCGGTCCATCGGCGGGATCTCGTTGATTTTCTCTCCTGACCGATACATGTGGAACACGTCGAGTACTAGTCCAATATCTCCATTCCATT
The DNA here is from genome assembly GCA_035524675.1 of Candidatus Methylomirabilota bacterium. Classification (GTDB taxonomy): domain Archaea; phylum Thermoproteota; class Bathyarchaeia; order 40CM-2-53-6; family 40CM-2-53-6; genus FEN-987. The sequence goes on from DATKOK010000117.1 coordinate 6,486, forward strand.
TGGTCAATCCATTGATACTCTGCTTAAGAGAATTTACGACTCGGTCATCGTAACTGACATACTCAAACCCAACGCGGACGTTGTGATCTTCAGCAATCTTAGTGGTTTGAATCATAAATTCATCAAATCGCTCCCCTATGGTGCGTTGGCCTGCACCCACTTCGTTTGGGTTCACGACAACAGTATCACAATCAAGTGAGTTTGATAATTCGATAACTTCGGTGCATCTTCCTAGTGATTTGGTCATCTCCCTTTCTGTGAGGATTGGGTAATTCTCTACTGCATTGAGACTGACAACGGTGAGTGCGTTATCGGTGAGGCTCTTTTTGAGTGCGGTTATGCCTTCCTTAGCGATGCTCTCTTCCACTTTGATGATGTCCAGTTCGACATGAGTAAAGTGCGCTTTCGCTTCGTCTAAGAACTTCTTAGTCTCAGTCGTTAACACGGTCGCCTGATTTATGCATGGTATCATGATTCTTATCTCTCAGTTCGCTAGAAATGTCATTTACGCATCCAATTATTCACTGAAGCCAAACGCTCTGGGCTAATTTATAAGACGGATGAGTGAGCGATTGAAATTGATCTTAATATTGCTTCTGTACAGACATTTTTTGCCGTCTCACAAGTGAAATCTTTCTGAAGCTTTACTGTGTGCTGCAAAGTGTTATATGCGAAATTACCGAGCTTCCTTCCATGAGCACTGCATCTCAAGCTAAACGGCCAATTATGGCCGCAATCGTAATCGTGATAATTGTTGTAGCAGCAGTCGCAGTCTATTTCATGACACAGCAACCGTCTGCTCCGATGACGAGCACAACTGAGATGATGACTTCCTCAGTAGCTGCACCGAGCACTCTCGCAATTGATGATCCATTTTGGCCAAGCGGAGATCTTAACCAGCTAAATTCTATCTACGCTATACCTTACCCTGACTGGTTAACTTACACGGTTTATCAGTCCCTTGTCACGTTGAACGGTACCTCACTGTACGCAAATGGCGATGTTCAGATTCTCCCGATGTTAGCCACAGATTGGTCAGTCTCGTCTGACGGAACTACTTACACATTCAACCTCAGACAGAACGTCGTTTTCTCGAATGGGGACCCATTCAACGCGTATCAGGTATGGGGACAGATGTACGGCCTATACTATCTGGCGAACAATGGCACCGCATTCCTGAATGGCTACAATGTGTTCGATATGTCAACGGCCAAATTTGGTCCTGCTACTTTGGATCTAATGGCGAAGAGTGGACTCGTAACTCCATCTCAGGACTTGCTGACAATTATGGAGGACACAACTTGGCCGATCTATGTGACGGGGCCAAACCAAATAGTGTTCCATCTCAAAGCACCATTCAACTGGTTCCCCCACACTCTAGTTGCATTCGTTGGTCTGATCTTCGACACGCAATACGTACTGCAGAACGGAGGGTTCGGGACACCGACCACATTCAACACTAACTTCAACCTGAAACCGATCCCCGGTACTGGCCCGTATGTTGTGACCGATGTCTCACAGAACTCGTACGTGAAATTCGCGAAAAGCTCAAACTACTGGGGAACTAGTCTGGGTGCCTCTGATATTCAAGCTAACCCATACCTCGACCCCGGGCATGTTCAGAACGTCATTATATACGCAAAGTCTGATGATGTTGCAAGATACACAGACCTATCTACCGGTGCTGCCCAAATCTCCGGAATCCTGAGTCAGAACTGGCCTCTCGTCCTTAAGAACCCTGACAAATACGGCTACGCAGTGATGCCGGACGCATCGATGGCGTTCGTCGGCATCTCGATGAACACTCAACGCTACCCAACGAACATCACAGCATTCCGACAAGCAGTCGTTCATGCAGTCAACCTAACTGACATCTCACAACGCGTTTTCTTCGGTCAGTTGGCCCCGATGATTGGGCCAGAATATCCCGCCCAGAAAGATTGGTACGACCTCGGGAACCTACCACAATATGCATATGACACGACACTGGCGAAACAATACCTCGCCCAATCAGGCGTCGACGTTTCCACATTAGCTCCACTAGAATTTAGGGTAGTCTCTGGCTGCACTTACTGCAATTCTGCTGCACAGATAGTCCAAGCAGACCTGGCTCAGATCGGAATCACTGTCAACATAGAGGTTACGCCAGGTAGCCAATGGGGACTTCCCTACGTCGCTGGAGCCGGCTCATACAAACAAGGCCTCGCCAACTCTCAAACAGTTGCACAATTCACATGGTTCGGGACCGGTACCTTTGCACCTGGAGCCCCAACCCCTGCCGATGCATGGCTTCTCTTCGCGAATGAGAACACACCCGCCAACGACTACGCAATCTACGCCAACCCAGTAGTTCAAAAATGCGTCGACGCATGGACGTCAACAAATGACCAAAACACAATCAGGGACCTTTGCACCGCAGCTCAGAAACAAATGTACGATGATGCACCCTACATCTGGCTCGGCGGAATCAAGTTGGTGTTCGGTGGAGGCTCAGTTGCTTGGGACAAGACCGTAGTAAAAGGCGGCCTTCTGGATCCTGTCTTCACAGGAATCAGCTCCACCCTCGTCTTCAACACAGTGACATTCGTCGGTAGCTAGTCTAACCACAAATCACCTTCACCCTTCCGTTAACTCTTCTTCAAGCAACGGAAGGGTAAGGAACACCTATCTCAGTCCAAAGACTAGGTGCATGACCTCATGAATCTGCCAAAATACATACTTCGGAGAGCCGCCTTCGGGGTTTTCGTGCTTCTAAGCGTTATGACGATCACCTTCATACTCTCCCACAGTTTAGGGGGAGATCCGATATACGCTTGGCTCGGCAAAGCGGCAGGGCTTCACCCGGAACTAGCTCAAGCGTACATTCAGAAATATCACTTGAAGGATCCTGTCCTAGTCCAATACTACTACTATCTTCTGAGCTTAGCACAGGGAAACATGGGTTACTCTCCTTCACGAAACTTCCTGCCAGTCACTGAAGTAATCCTTGAGACTCTCCCCTTCACGATCCAGATTGCGCTTTTTGCGATAGTTATGAGTCTTGTAGTCGGAGTTCTTCTGGGAGTTGTTTCAGCCCGCTACAATCACACTCCTATCGATACAGGGATTCGCGCCTTCTACATGACTGGCTATGCTTCTCCCCCATTCTTTGTGGCGTTGCTGCTACTAATTATATTCACATATACTCTGGGCATATTGCCGAGTGGCGGAGCATTCGATCCGACCCTAACTAAACCAACTTGGATTACGGGGCTCCCGATACTTGACAGTCTGATCGAAGGTAATTTCCCTTATTTTACGAGCGCGTTGCTCCATGTTATCCTTCCAAGTAGTGCACTTGCCCTGGTCACATTCGGCATAGTGACGAGGGTTCTTCGCAGTTCGTTGCTTGAAATTATGCATGCTAACTATATTCGGACTGCACGGGCAAAGGGCTTGGATGAGAATACTGTATTCTACAAACATGGCTTGCGCCACGCTCTGATTCCGGTAGTGTCTCTTTCTTCTCTGATCGTCACATGGCTTATCACTGGAACGATCTTCGTTGAGAATGTATTCTCCTATCCGGGAATGGGACGATATGTCGTTCAAGCTCTCAACGGGCAGGATTACCCTGGGATACTTGGAACAACTATTGTGTTCGCGTTGGTCATTGTGGGAGCAAATCTTGTTGCAGACATTCTGTATGCAGTAGTTGATCCTCAGGTCAGACTTGGTTGATGATGAGTTGGCATCCCAAGATCAAAAATCAAAAGTCTACGTGCCAATTCGCAATTTCTTCTCGTTAGTTTTCAGGAATAAGGAAGCTGCCATCGGTTTCGGTATCGTATTCGTATACTTAGCAGTGGTTTTAGTGGTCGCGATTGCTGGGGCACTGAATCTAGCGGTAACGCCGTATGATCCACTTTTGCAAAACGTAGGGCCTTCACTCGGAGCGCCGTCAACCTCACATCTGTTTGGTACAGACTTCCTTGGCCGCGACGTGTTTAGTCGAGTGATTTGGAGCATTCCAAATGATTTCCTTGTGAGTTTTGTGGTAGTCGCTGTAGCTCTCGTAGTGGGATGCGTGATTGGGGCTGTTGCGGCCTTCCGAGGGGGGCTTCTTGATGAGCTGCTGATGCGGTTCACAGATGTAGTTTTCGCACTACCCGCTCTCGTGATTGCAATGGTGATCTCGGTTGCTCTTGGTCCTGGCTTGACGCACATGATGATCGCATTGTTGGTCATTTGGTGGCCTCCGTATGCTCGGGTTGCCCGTGGAGAGTCACTAATTGTGGCTCATCAGAATTACATTGAAGCAGCTCGCTTCGCTGGTCAAAGGACTGTTGGAATAATCTTCACACATGTATTGCCTAACATTTCGTTGACGATGCTCGTTTACGCCACTCTAGATGTGGCAACAGTCGTATTGACGTATGCTGGACTTAGCTATCTCGGCCTATCTGTTAGGCCTCCGGCGCCAGACCTCGGTGAAATGATCAGTACTTCACAAGATTACTTGATTTCAGCACCGTGGTTGCCTATTATACCGGGCGTAATTATCGCTCTAGCAGTAGTCGGCTTCAGCCTATTGGGAGATGGCATAAGAGATGCACTGGAGGCCGCGTGATGGAATCATTGCTGAGCATCAAAGATCTAACAGTAGCCTATCATTCACGATCAGGAACCGTTACCGCCGTTGACCATATTGACTTGGATCTTAAGCAAGATGAATTTCTCGCAGTTGTAGGTGAGTCAGGATGCGGTAAGTCAACGTTAGGTCTTTCAGTCATCGGGCTTCTTCCGAGACCACCTGCAAGAATTGTTGAGGGCGAAATAAGATACAAAGATACTGATCTCCTGAAACTCGATGGAACGAAAATCAGAGAATATAGAGGCACCGAAATCGCGATGATTTTCCAGGAACCCCTAACGAGTTTGAGTCCAGTATACAAGGTTGAAGACCAAATAGCCGAAGCCATCATGGTCCGTGAGATGCGCAAAAAAGGCCAGAAGGTTACGACAGACGTCATGCAAGCAACCTACAGACAAGATACAGTACCAGTAACAAGGATCCCGAAAATCAAGCCACGAGGGCGCATCACCGGAGAGCTGAGAGATGAAGTGATTGAGTATCTGAAACTCGTCAGAATTGCAGATCCGGAGCAAGTTCTCGATAGGTACCCTTTCGAACTTTCCGGAGGGATGTCGCAGAGAGTAATGATCGCGATGGCGTTGTCTCAAGAACCTGCTCTACTTATCGCTGACGAGCCAACAACCGCCTTAGACGTCACTACTCAAGCTCAGGTCCTGAAACTTATGAAAGAGCTGATCAAGAAAGTGAGAACTAGCATACTCCTAGTAACACACGACCTTGCAGTGGCAAGTCAAGTTGCAGACAGAGTCATAGTGATGTATGCTGGTGAAATTGCCGAGGATGCAAATGTGCATAACCTATTCTCTAAACCACTTCATCCATACACAAACGGTCTCCTTGCGTGTATTCCGTCCGGGTACAAGGACGATAGCGAGCTAAAACCCATAGCTGGATCTCTTCCCGATCTGAGCCTTAACGTCGTCGGATGTCGGTTCGCACCTCGATGTCCTCGTGTAATGCAAGTCTGCTCAACTCAGCGACCGTCGTTGACTTCCCCAGAGAAGAATCACAAGGTGGCATGCTTTCTCTATGGCAACTGACTCAGAATTCCTGCTCAGAACAGAAGAATTAACCAAGTACTTTCCCATCAGGAGAGGACTGAATCCATTCTCGCACAAAAAAGATGTATTTGTCAGAGCCGTTGACGGAGTTTCACTTAACCTTCCTAAAGGCCAAACCGTAGCCGTTGTCGGAGAGTCAGGCTGTGGCAAGACAACTCTCGCGAGAACGATCGCGCTTATCACTCCACCCACAGGAGGACGAGTCTACTTTGAAGGTCAAGAAGTGACGAACGGCCGAATGTCAAGAACTGAACTGTACAAGAATATGCAGATGGTATTTCAAGATCCCGAGTCTTCACTCGACCCGAGAATGAAAGTGGGCCAGTCGATTGGTGAGCCCCTACAGAGACTCATGAAATGGAAAGGAGACGTTGTACAACAAGCAATTGCAAGAAGTTTGAAGGCAGTCGGTCTTTCAACCGAGTTCGCATCGCGCCTACCCAAACAATTGAGTGGAGGACAAAAGCAGAGAGTCGCAATAGCAAGAGCAATCGCGACTCAACCAAAACTCGTCATTCTGGACGAACCAACAAGCGCACTTGATGCTTCCGTCCAAGCTCAAATTCTTCGACTCTTGCTCGAACTACAACGAGAATTCAACCTCTCTTACATGCTCATAACTCACAACATCGCCGTCGCTCAGTACATGTCGGACACCATGGCAGTCATGTACGCGGGCAACGTTGTAGAACGCGGTCCGATTAGGACAGTAATCACAAGACCGAGACATCCATATACAATCGCACTTATCTCATCTGCACCTATTCCGGATCCGAATCGACGTAATCTCCTTCAAACGGAAATCAAGGGTGAGGTTCCAAGCGCAATTAACCCACCTAGCGGATGCAGGTTCAACCCTAGATGTCCCTACGCTGATTCAGTTTGCACAACAGAAAATCCTAACCTCAAAGAAATTTCACAAGACCACTTCGTGGCATGCCATTTCACCGAGAAGACAGCCTGACTGTAACCAGTTCACTGACTGCAGATGATATCATGTGAGACGCGTTGCGATTGGAGTCTGGGGTGTAGGACGCATAGGCAGCTTCCACGCGGCTAACGTCCACGCCAGCGCGGAGAAGGCCGAGTTGATTGCTGTCGCTGACCCCATAAAGAAACTAGCAGGTGCCATTGCAAGAAAGTTCGAATGTCGCGCATATGATACACCGGTCAAAATGCTGAAAGATGAATCTCTGGACGGCGTCGTTATCGCAACACCTACTCAAATTCATACTGAGCACGTAGAATTGGCTGCAGAGAGAAGGGTGCCCATGTTCCTAGAGAAACCTATAGCACTCACAATGACGGAAGCGGATAGGATCGTTTCAGTAATTGCGCAATCACGGGTCAAATTTCAGCTTGGTTTCAACAGACGGTTTGATTTGGGCCATAGGAAGGCTAAGGTGATGATTATGGAAGGTAGGATTGGCGAACCGGTCTTGGTCAAGACGTGCGCCAGGGATCCGCAACCACCCCCGGACGAATACATTCGAAGGAGTGGAGGCATTTTCGTTGATGAATGTATACACGACTTCGACATGGCTCTCTGGTTAATGAACTGCAAAGCGGCTGAGGTCTGGGCGACTGGAACGACACTGGTTTACCCTCAATTCGCGAGATACGGTGACTTTGACAACGCCGTCGCCATCTTGAAATTCAGAAACGGAGGTTTAGGTGTAATTGAGGGAAGCCGGACCTCCAAGTACGGGTATGATCTGAGAACCGAAGTTCTGGGAGATCAAGGCGAAGTCCGAGTTGACAATGTGCGGAACGACTCGGTGGAACTCTGGAAGGGGCAGGGGGGGTTGAAGCAACCATGCCCATGGTTCTTAGAGAGATTCGCGCAAGCTTACCGAAGCGAAATTGAAGGATTCTGTGACTACCTTGTGAAGGGTGGAGATTCACCTGTTTCGGCGGAAGATGGTCGCATGGCATTACAAGTAGCTTTAGCTGCGCGCGAATCTGCCAAGAAGAAACGAGTAATGATAATCCGTGATCAGCGGAAAACGGCATAGTGGAGAACCAAAGATACAGGTTATATGAGAATCCATTCAGCGTCTGAGCATTCTAACGGTGAAGAATTGTTGACAGTTAACGTAGGAATCATTGGGCTTGGTTCTCAAGCCCAAAACCACTTGTCAGTTCTCTCCCGCGACAATCGCGTTCGCATCGCAGGTGTGGCAGACGTAGTTGCACCAATTGCGGAATATACCGCTAAGAGGTACAATTGTGCGAACTACAAAGACTACCACGATCTTATCGACAGAGAGACGCTTGACGCAGTATACTTGGTCACTCCAAACGTTTACCACTACGAGACTCTCAAATACGCGCTTTCGAAACGCCTGAACGTCTTCTGCGAGAAACCCATGGTAATCAACTTAGATCATGCGCGAGATTTGGTGAATATGGTAAAGACGGCTGGAGTTGTATTTCAGGTTGGACACAATCGCCGATTTTCACCAGTCTACAAGAAACTGAAAGATCTGATCGTATCCAACATTAAGCCATACATGGTCATCATCAAAATGGTTACTGGAGAATTACAACGCCCCGCCTGGGGAGCAGACCCAAAAATCTCCGGAGGCCATCTGTATGACACGACTCTTCACATGCTGGATATGGCAAGGTGGCTCTTCGGCGAAGTGGCTGAAGTGAAATGCAGAGCTGAGGCAAACGTATACCCCACCATACTCAACGATTTCTGGATAACCCTAAAACATCGCTCCGGCTTGGAAGTTCCTATCTTCTCCTCAGGACACGCCTCATGGATCATTCCCTTCGAACGGGTTGAAGTGATCGGCGATCATTGTTGCGCAATTACCGAAGAACTGAATCGCATCAGCTACACCCTAGGCCTAGACCAGCCAACTCAGACGGAGGAATTTCACTATCTCCCAATGACTAGCACATGGGGAGTAGAAGAGGAAGATCAACTGTTCATCGAAGCGATAATGGGAAAGAAGAATCCACCCGTGACGGTCGAAGACGGCTACAAGACGATTGAAATAATCGAAGCATGCTACAGAGCGAATCAGACTGGAAAACCGGTCCAACTACCGCTATCAAGTTGAAGATATCAATGAAACCGTGCCTTAACCAGGATACCTTGAGAAGCACCGCAACAGAATCCTTCATCCCAATCGCCAAGAAGTCGGGATTTGGGGCCATCGAACTAACACAAGACAAAGTTGAACCAGTACTCGCCCGCAATTCACTGAAGTCATTGGCTGATCAGATCAAAGCACACGGACTTACGGTAACGAGTATCAATGGTCCAGAGAATTTCAATCTACTCAATGAGCACCAGTTCTCAGAAATCAACGAACGGAGCAAGAAACTCGCGCAGGCTGCTCGAGCATTAAATTGCAACCTCCTAGTGCCCGTTCCCTCACCATTACAACGAGGGGTGTCAGCAGCTGAGGTTCGCTCTAAAACAGCAGAATCTCTAGCTCAACTGGCCGATTCATGTGGTGAAGACATCAAACTCGGCCTAGAATTCCTTGGAGTTAGAGAGTGCAGTGTGAACAACCTGAAGGACGCTGTTGAGATTGTGAAGATTGTGAATAGGAAGAACGTTGGGCTCGTGCTTGACTCCTTTCATCTATACCTGAGCGGATCACAATTAACAGAGATGAACGATAGCGATAGGGATAGAATCTTCCTGGTTCACGTGAACGATTCGGAGTCCGGCGATCGATCTACGTTGCGTGACGCGAATCGTCTTTATCCAGGAGAAGGAGTAATCGACCTTAGACAGTTTGCAGCGGACCTAGCTAGGTTGCGGTATGATAGTTTTCTTAGCCTGGAACTGCTCAGGCCCTCGTACTGGGACGAAGATCCGGAGAGAGTTGCTGCAATCGGACGTGAGTCACTCAGAAAGGTCTTCGGCGTATAGGGTGTTCTCGGCCTAAGGAACGAGTCTCATATCGTGAAGCGGCTGTAAATGACTGATGCGCTGTCGTCCAAGGACAGACTCTTAGCGGCAATCAACCACACAGATGTGGATCACGTACCATTTTGCCAAAAATTCTGGCAACGTCGATATCTCTCGGACCAAGCAGATGGATGGAGAGACCAGTTCGAGCGAGTTACAAAGACTACCAGAATTGGACTAGATGACACCATAGGAGTCGACATCCCTCGAACCTTCTCGCCCGAAGTCAAGATTACGCGTCGAAAAGAAGTGTCGGGAGAGTCACAAGCGTTCTTGTTTCAGGAGTATGAGACACCGAAGGGTACACTCAAACAGATCGTGCGCCAGACAACCGATTGGCCTCATGGAGATAATGTCCCCATCTTCACTGACTACGTGGTCCCACGAGGCCGCTCGAAAAAGTACTTGGTGGAGTCAATGGAAGACGTTGATGCACTCACCTGCCTTTTCTCTGAACCCAAGGAAGTTCAGCTGCGCAAGTTTGAAGCTCACGTTGACCAAGTAAGAAAATTCGCCAAACAGAACGAACTTCTCGTTGAATGCGGAGCCACATTGGCCAGCCCTGAATGGATTGACGGTGACAGCATTTTCCTGGGTGACGCGTTAGGGTGGCTGTGCGGGTTGGAGAATTCCATCCTCTTAGCGGCTA
>DATKOK010000118.1:0-8765 GCA_035524675.1 Candidatus Methylomirabilota bacterium
CAACAATTTCGCTTCCATCTGCCTCGCTGCGCAGCTCTGGACTCGAAATTTACGGGAGCGGCTTTGGAAGCGTTTCTCGTGAGGCTATAACAGAGACACTTCCTAAAATCTGGAAACTTGCAGCAAGCGAAAAGATTCGCATCGATACTGAGTTGGTACCGCTCGCAGAGATTGGGAAAGCTTGGCAACGTTCCGACGTTCACGGGAAAAGAATCGTAATAATTCTATGACAAGTGTCGCCGGTTGGTCAAGTAAGTGCGTTTCCTTCTGCGGTAATACGTAAGCCATATAACATGAATTAACTGCCGTTCTGAAGATGGAGTCTCAATTTTCGAGGCGTGAAATAGAACTTCACGGCCATCAGCATTCGAATGCTTCTTCGTCAATGTCTGATTTTATTCTGGGTAGTCAGGATGGTCTTGTTAATGTTCTGGGAATAATTCTGGGCATGTCGGCCGCAACGCGTGACGTGCGATTGATCTTCGTGGCGACTTTAGCCGCCTTGGGCGCTGAGTCAGTTTCTATGGGGGCTGTTGGGTATACGTCTACTATCGCTAAGCGGCGTTTGTATCTGAGTGCTGTCAATCGAGAATCGAAAGAGTTGAAGGAAATCCCTTGCTTGGGGTATGAGGAGGCGGTGCATGTTCTTAGAGGATGGGGATTCAAAGGAAATGAGTTGAAGGAGGTTGCACGTCGGGTTGCTGAGAGTCCGAAGGCGATGTTAGATTTGATGCTCTCATACGGCTTGAAGATGTCACCCGTTGGTGCAGATGAGCCTCGTCGCAGTTTCTTAGTGGTGCTAGGATCGACACTCGTGGGTTCAGTGATTCCAATCATACCGTTCATCGTTAGCGGAGGAAGAGTTATCGAAGGGGTGATTGGATCAGTTGCCTTAAGCGCGGCAGTATTGTTCTTCATCGGCTGGTATGGTGCAAGAGTGACTGTGGGGTCAGTCTGGAGAAGCGGTTTACAGATGTTGGTGATTGGTTTAAGCGCTGGATTCGCAGGTTTCTTAATCGGACATTTTCTCGGCGCTCCACCTTAAGACTGAGCGCTAAAAATCGGGACTATCATATCAGCATGATTACGTCCAATCAACCGACATTTCAGAGGGCTTTTCATCAACCGTACACTTCGCTACCGGAGCAAGTGACCACCGTTAGGGTTAGTTACTAGTAAAGACGGGTTGAAATCCCCTCCCCCGCACCACTTTACTCACATACAGGATTGAAATTGAATTTCTCTGGACCCTTCCACTCTTTCGAGTAATTCTGAAATATTTCGTGAATGCTCTCCGTGACGGGGATGGACATGAGGAGTTACATGTGGGCAACGATTGTCATGCTCGTTGTGTTAATGTCACTCGGTCTCAGTCAAGTGTCAGCTCAAGCGTACTTCAACGGTAACTACTTTACCACATGCTTGCCAGGTCCCGGCAACTGGATTCAATGTTCTGGAAATCTCCTTCAATCCTTCACAGGATGCATACTAATCGGATTAATTGCAAGTAGTGGGTATACCTCCGCAACGCAATACTATACCTTGCACAACCTACCAAGCACCTATCCTTCTCTTGGAAGCTGGGTAACTGTTACCGGCAGACTCTATCAAGGCCTCAACTACAGTCCAATCGGCGCACCGTGCCCAGGAAACTACATCAACGTAACATCAATCACGTGAACTCACACAGTAATCGGCTTGACTCAGGCAGCATGAATGTCGTAACGCTCATGAGATCATTCGGAAAGAATATGGGGATTTATTCATTGTACGAGTTGCAAGCTTACTCAACTGAAAATGACACGAATAGTCAGTAGCATTTACCGGACGAATCCGTCTGCCATATGAATAGGACTTGAACCGCAAACTCCGTTACAGAAAAAAGAGACGTGAACATATACAGGAAAATAGTGGCGAGGCGACACGCTGTCGCTACGGATCAACTACCTAATTCAGAATAAATTACTATGTGCCCAGGGTATACTGAAGAGGTTGCTGTGCGCCCATGGAATGTTGAAGAGGCTGTTGGGAATTGGAAGGTTGACACCGAATAGATTGCTGTGCGCCCATGGAATGTTCAGTACGAATGAACCTAGGTTCACTAGAAATTGCAGATAACTCATTGTTCTTTTCACTCCTTTAATGTTACGAACACACAATAGTATGCCGTACGTAATAAAGGCTTGCATATCTCTTAATCTATATTTGCGTACATCCTCATGAAAATGGATTCAACCACACCACAGAAAACAGCGACGTGTATACATGCAGGCAAGTGGGAATTGTTAATACAATTCACGGAACCGTAGTTATCTCTCTGCATTCTGCCCTCCAGTCATGAGCCGTTTTTCTGGCATAACTGGGTGAGCCGCCTTCAAGGGCAGATTCGCTTACCTTGCATCGTACCGTGGCCTCGAAGAGGCCGTAATAGAATATTCACCTTAGCAGAACTACCAACGGTGGAGCACACTTCGATGGCAGAAGGACCTACCTATGCACGCCGAACAGGACCAAACATCAAATCGAATTTGCCACAATGATGCATCCCGCTATGGAGTGGGGGGAGGTGACATGCATCTATCTTTCCTTCTTTTAGGTTCATAACTGAGCATCCGTGTTCTCGTGCAGGGCATTTCATAATAGGAGCGCTCCATTGGCCTACCCGTTAACCCATGCCGGTATCATCCGCTTTGCGAGCGTCCGTTAACGAAAGCGTTACAAGTGTTGTAGATACCTTAGAGACATAGAGTTCGATGCAACGAAAAGCCGTGAAGTATTGCGGCAAGTGTGGTGCCCCTGTAGCTCCGATTGGGGACAAGGTTCGGTGTCGAATGTGCGGCCACAGTGAATTCATTATCAGAGCTCCGTCACCTTCACAAAGTGGGCAATTAGAAACGTTCACAGCACACGCCTGTCCGAGATGCCAAGAGCAAATTTCTAATGACGATACTTACTGTCCGTATTGCTGTCAATATCAAAGGTCTATGCCGAACTCGCAGGACCGACGTCCGTAGAGATCTTGATGACACCCACTGCCGACTCGGAATCGTGATCACACAGTCAGAAAGTTTGGAGAGATGTGATAGATTATAGAATCATGGGAGTACAGTTAGGCATTGTTATAGATCGCTGCTAACTCACTAATGTGACATGGCAATTCCGAAATCCCTTGCCAGTTCAGCCGAACAGACACAAAAATCACGTGAACAGATCCAACAACCCGGTCCGAAAAAGTTCCTCTTCATTTCAGACGAAGGTTTGATTGGCGACCTAGCCTATGCGGTACATAATGAAGGGAACGAGGTACGATATTTCATCCGCAACAAGTCCGAGAAGGACATCTCGGACGGATTTGTCGAGAAGGTCGAGGATTGGGAATCAATGAAGGATTGGGCGGACGTCATCATCTTCGACGATATAGGGTTTGGAGCAGTTGCTGAGCGCTTACGCAAAGAGGGAAAAGCAGTCATTGGCGGATCTGTTACAAGCGACCGCCTGGAACTGGACCGTGATTTCGGTCAGGAACAGCTCAAGAAGGCAGGCCTGCAAACCGTTCCGTCCTGGGAATTCAACACTTTCGATGAAGCCGTCAATTTCGTAAAGAATAATTCGGCACGATACGTCGTCAAACCAAGCGGTAAAGCCCAGGAGGATAAAGTGCTCTCGTTCGTTGGACAGGAAGAAGATGGATTAGATGTGCTTGCGGTTCTTCAAAGGTACAAGACAGCGTGGAGCACCAAGATCAAGAGTTTTCAGATTCAACGATTCGTAACCGGAGTCGAAGTGGCTGTCGGAGCATTCTTCAATGGAGAAGACTTCATTCTACCAGCCTGCATCAACTTCGAACATAAACGGATGTTTAACGGAGAAATAGGCCCAAGCACAGGTGAGATGGGAACACTCATTTTCTGGTCTGAAAAAAGCCGCCTATACGACGAGACACTTGTGAAATTTAGACCAATCCTTGCAGAGATGAATTTCGTCGGGTATTTCGACATCAACTGCATTGTAAACTCTAGAGGCATCTACCCGCTGGAGATTACCCCTCGATTTGGTTATCCAACAATCAACATTCAGATGGAGGGCATCACAAGCAAATGGGGTGAGTTTCTATACGCCCTAGCGAATAAGCAACAGTTCGACCTGCGGTCTCAGCGGGGATTCCAAATTGGAGTGGTAGTTGCAGTTCCTCCTTACCCATTTTCAGACCCTGCCGCGTACAGACGGTATTCAGAGGATGCAGTGATCATATTCAAGAAAGTGATGTCAAGCGGCATTCATCATGGGGACGCGAAGCTTGTTAATGGTGACTGGAGGCTGGCTGGCAGTTCAGGCTACGCACTAGTGGTGACCGGTTCAGGGCAGACGGTTGAAGATGCCAGACGGGAAACATACAATCGCGTTAGGAACGTAATCATACCGAATATGTTCTACCGCACGGACATTGGAGAACGATGGTACAGGGATACGGACCTGCTGCTCGCATGGGGCTACCTTTCGTGACATAACGGTCACACTTCAGGTTGAATTCTAGAGAAGCTTGGCGAAATCGGACTTGAACCTTACTTGGTTCAAATCCTTCCGGACCCGGGCCAACTATCCCCTTATAGTTGCTAGCAAAAACGAGTTGAAATCCCCTCCCCCGCACCATTAAGTGAACCTTCTCCCTCCGTCGCTAACATAGGGGCGGAAGGACTCGCTTTCATGTTGCAAGTAGGTTGGCCAGTCTAAGTAGATGAGGGTCTAATGGTTTCTTTGTCCTACATGATTTCTGAAGGTCAACACTAACGATATTACCATCTTGCAATCCGACTACTTTGTTACCTTCTTTCTTTGACAATAGCTGTACCGCTTGGTTTGCAAATAGGCTGGCCAGGAGTCTGCTTCTCGCAGTAGGGTTACCCCCTCTTTGGGCGTAGCCAATGATGCTCAGTCTGACCTCTGCCTTCGTGTTTCGCTGGATCTGTTCTGCGAGGACGCGAGTGTCTCCTATTCCTTCAGCTGCGACAATCAGACCTGATTTCTTTCCTTTAGCTCTGTTTTCTCTGACAATCTCGAAGAGATTCTCCATTCGATATTTTACTTCCGGAACAAGAACTATTTCAGCGCCAACGGTGAGGCCGATCTCTAACGCGAGAAACCCCCGTTCTCGCCCCATCACTTCAATCATGAAAACTCTCTCATGGGAGACGGCTGTGTCTCGAATCTTATCGATCTCGGCGACTGCTGTGTTTGTAGCCGTGTCGAAACCTATTGTTTCTTCTGTCCCGAAAATATCGTTGTCGATTGATGCGGGGATTCCAACTATTAGGGTATTCGTGTATGCGCTCAGTTCCAGAGCGCCTTTGAATGAGCCGTTACCGCCAATGATTACGAGTCCGCTGATGTGATTCGATGCAAGAGTTTCTGCAGCTTTCTTGATTCCTTCTCTACTCTTGAACTCTGGGCATCTTGATGTATGCAGGATTGTGCCGCCCTGCTGCAGGATGCCGCCTACGGATCGGGGAGTCAATAGTGTAAACGTATTTGCAATCACGCCCTCCCATCCTCTCCTGAAACCTAGAACTTGAAGCTTCTTCGAATATGCGATGCGGACAATGCCTCGAATGGCAGCGTTCATGCCAGGGGCATCTCCACCAGTTGTAACTACAGCTATCTTCTTCAATCATTCTTTCTCCGAATGGGAGCTTTCCAGTAGAGAATAGGATATCTTGATTGAGATAAGGCTGAGCTAGTGAACACACAGACTTTTGACAGGATCGATCTCAACTTTCATACTGTTCCAAGCTTTCTATGAGCCGTCTCAATGGTACGCTAGCGACGCAGCAAACCTTGTCCGCTCCACCGTAGAAGACTTTCAGTTCATCTCCTACTATGACTGCACCCTCTGGGAAAACGACGTTTGGAACAACTCCAGCTTTTTCAAATTGCTCCTCTGGTTCTAGGATTGGTTCTGGAGTTCGAGCTATTACTCTGCATGGATTTTCAAGATCGAGAAGAGCTGCTCCCACGCGGTACGCAGTGTTAGAGTCCACACCATGGTAGATGATTACCCATCCGGCGTCAGTTCGGATGGGCGGGGGACCAATTCCAATCTTTTTCTCCTCCCACTTCCACTTGGGTTTCATGATGGTGTTTGCTTCTATGCGTTTGAGGTAGTTTTTCGAGTATGGGTTGTGTGAAATTCTCTCCATCTGCTTGATGCTGTCGAAGAAAGCCACTTCGATGTTTGGTTCGATTCTGTGCACAACGGCGAATTTCCCGTTGATGCGCTGGGGAAATAGCGCAGCATCCTTGTCGTCGTGGTCCGGCCCTACCACTCCGTAACGTTCGTAACTCGTAAAGTCAGTAGTCGAGGCTAGGGCTACTCGTGGGCCTCGTCGCGAATAAGCCGTATAGAATATGTAGAATCTCCCGTCTAAGGCGGTTATTCGCGGGTCTTCACAACCAAGCTCTTCCGAAAAGTCAGCCGGAGCGAGGACAGGTTCAGGAGATCGGGTCAGTATCGTTTCGCCATCTGTCGTTGTTGCATGACCAAGGGATGAAATGCCTTGTTCGTTAACCGCCCTGTAGAGCACGTGAATAACCTCACCAGTGGTTACGGCTCCGGGATTGAAGGTCGCCCCGCTTTCCCACGCCTTCTCAGGTCTTGGTTCAATGATGGGATTTTTGGAACTTCGGGTCAGTTTGACACTCATATCATCACATCACTATGCCGTGTCCGCAGTTTGCATTTCAAGTACTTAGCCTGGATGCGAAAACAGGGATACCGGGAATTAACTTTGAGTTTGAAACTTCTTGAGGGTATTGGCAATCTCCGTTAATCGTCGATCAACTGTATTGAACACTGTGTTCTCTGTGAATGATCCATCTGATTTTCTCTCGCCGGCGGGAACATCTGTAAGGATTTCTATTCCTTGCTGGATCGTCTTGGCTGTGTATACATGGAATTTGTGCGCATCAACTGCCTCGATAACTTCTCTCTTTAACATTAGGTTCTTTGCGTTGCTGTAAGGGATTAACACTCCTTGGTCTCCAGTCAACCCTTTTGACTTACAGATTTCGAAGAACCCTTCAATCTTTTCGTTCACTCCCCCTATAGGTTGGATGTCGCCGTTCTGATTTACCGAACCCGTGACAGCGATGTTCTGTTTGATTGGGATACCAGACACGGCAGAAAGGAGAGCGTATAGTTCTGTGCTCGAAGCGCTGTCTCCCTCTACTCCCTCGTAGTTTTGTTCAAACACTATGCGCGCTGACAGACTGAGGGGTTTGTCGCGAGCGAACATTCCCGAGAGGAAGCCTGCAATAATCATTACACCCTTGCCGTGGATTGGACCACTCATGTTCACTTCTCTCTGTACGTCGATCAATCCTTCCTTTCCTAAACCGACGGATACGGTTATCCGGGAAGGAGTTCCGAAGGCGAAGTCACCAATTTCCATAACGGAGAGGCCGTTAACTTGGCCGACGATTTTGCCTTCGGTAGAGATCAGGATAATATCGCGTTCAATGAATTCGCGTATCTTTTCCTGAATCAAGCTCGACCTGTAAATCCTGGCCTCGATCGCTTTCTCAACATGCTTAGCTGAGATGAGTTTCGCGTTCTCTTGTGAAGCATAGAAGTGGGCTTCCCGGACCACGTCCGCGATTAATCCAAACTGTGTCGAGAGTTTTTCTTGATCTTCAGCAAGCCTGCATCCGTATTCTACCATTCTGGCTATCGCTGCAGCTTCGAGATGTTTGAGTTTCTCCTGTTCAGCTAGCCCGCAGAAGAACCGTCCATAATTCTGAATGTTCTCCTCACTCCTCTCCATGGTATAGTCAAAATCTGCCTTCACCTTGAACAATTCACGGAACTCCGGATCGAACTTGAAGAGTACTTGATATGTATCAGGTTGACCGATCAAAACAACTTTCACGTCTAGTGGGATGGGTTGGGGTGAGAGCGAACGAACGCTTACATAGCCTGTTCTTTGCTGGATATCCTCAATCCGTATCTCCCGACTTTTCAGAGCTCTCTTCAATCCTTCGTACACGTTGAAGTCGCGAAGGAGCTGCTCAGCCCTTAGAATGAGGAATCCTCCATTGGCTACGTGTAGTGCTCCACCGCGTATAAGAGTAAAGTCTGTTGTCAGAGTTCCAAAGCGGCTTTCTTTTTCGATTCGGCCGAGTAAATTGTCGAAAGTCGGATTTTGTTCAGTTACGATCGGGGCAGCTGTAAGAGCTGAGTTATCCACTATCACGTTAACTTCATAGACTCGCAATCCTAGCTCTTCCAGCAGGTTCTCCTGGGCTGTTGGCTTCTGATCGGGGGCCCTTCCCCGAAACGTATCAAGGTTGTTCATCATGTGATTCTGAACGTCAACTAAATGAGAACTGATTTCATCGTATGCCTTGTACTTAGCTGCCAGCTTTGTCATTAAATGTTCGATGGCATACAAAGCTACGTCCCGATCAAATTCCTCGACTTCCTGGAGTAGTTTGGTTTGTAGCTCGCGAATTTGATGGATGAACGGCAGTATCTCGCCTTGCAGTCTTTCACGTTTTTGCGTGATGGTCTTCTGAACTTCTGGAGGTTGGGAGTAGAATTCTTCGTCCGGCACAGGTTTACCGTTAACGACGGGGATGAGTGAGACTCCCAATGGAGTCAACTGCAGGGTAAATCCTTCTTTCTTTGATACATCTTCCATTTTCGCAATGATTTGTTGTCGTGTGGAGGCTAGTTTTCGAGCGATCTCCTCTCGCTTAGCCGCATACTCTTC
>DATKOK010000119.1:0-4135 GCA_035524675.1 Candidatus Methylomirabilota bacterium
ATACTTGGAATTACACCCGGTAGCGTAACCAACACTTTGGAAGTTTTGGAGGGTAAAGGGCTGGTCGCGCGAGAACCGTACAAGGGGGTTAAGCTGACCGCGTCCGGTCGTAAGCTTGCGCTCTTAGTATTCAGACGACATCGACTCGCGGAGAGAATGCTGACGGATCTACTGCACTTTGACTGGACCGAATCTCATGACGAAGCTTGCAAGTTGGAGCACGTGGTCAGTGAGCGACTCGCCAATTCGATTGAGAAATCTCTAGGGAACCCTCGGACTTGTCCACATGGGAATCCTATCCCCGATGAGGCGGGAGCCATTCAGCCAAACAAGGGCCAACCACTCTCAGACCTCAACAGCGGCGAAGTTGCCATCTTGACCCACATTCCAGATGAGAACACAGAGATTCTAAGTTACCTTGCCCGTCTCGGAATGTTCCCTGGGACCAAGATTGAGATCGAAGAAAAGGCGCCGTTCAGCGGCCCCATGATGGTTAAGGTTGCATCTAACTCGTACCCGTTAAGTCTGGATGTTGCTTCAGGCATCTACGTCCAACGAGCGTAGATGCTTAGGGACTTACGATCCGAGCGATAACCGATAGGCCCCTCTCAGAAAAACAAAGCAACAAAAATAGAGTGGGACGGAAAAATCCGTCACAGTCTTACTTCGCTACTGCAACAGCGTCCTTGCCACACTTGTCGCAGTAAGTCGCGAATCCAGGGATCTGAGCTTTACAGTTTGGACATGCTTTCAGTCGTAGTCCCTTAGTTCTGATGTATTGGTGCATAGACTTGGTGAGTTCTGTGTAACTCAAGAGAGCTCCCTTATTTTCTCCGGTGAGAAGTGCAAGGGTCTCGTCAGCGACAATCGACTTCTGTGTGAGCATACTCTCTCTTGCCATGAAATCACCTCCTACGTTTACGGCTCCTAAATTTTCAAGTCTCGTAGGGCTTGAGGTCAATTTGTCGATTGGACACGTCTGCGTGCTAACACCATGAAAGTTTGAAATCGGAATTTCACACGTTCTAGCGATCATTAGGCGCAGGCAGAAGCATAATGTGCTTAAATCTAGACAGAATCTGACCATAGATATGCCTCTAGCGGCTTGAAATGAGCTCCGTTTTCAGTCTGTTCTTAAGGAATTCTAGGGCTAAAGCATGGAATATTCAGGCTCAAGCATTTTCCCAGAGACAACAACAATAGAGGGCGTTCGGAATCGGTGAATCGGATTGGTGAGAAGGAAACAAGTTCTCGTTGTAGGTTCCGGAAAAGATCACTGCACTGAAGTCGCTTACGATGCTGCATTTCAGGTTGGGCTTGAGCTCGCCAAGTGTGGCGTGACTCTCATAACTGGCGGCTTGGGCGGCGTCATGGAAGCAGCTAGTCACGGGTCAAAGGAAGGCGGAGGCTTAGTCATCGGGATAATTCCTCAAGACGATAAGAGAATGGCGAACGATTACTGTGATGCAGTCATCGCAACCGGGATCGGCTTCGCCAGAGACTTCGTGACGGCCTATTCCGCCGATGCCGTGATAGTCGTCGGCGGGGGTGTAGGTTCATTGATTGAACTGTCTGCAGCTTATCAGAATGAGATACCGATAGTAGCGCTGTCAGGAACCGGGGGCATTGCTGACCAATTTGCGGGCCAGTATCTCGATGATCGAAAAGTCGAACGAGTACTGCATGAAGACTCGGCCCAGGCGGCTGTGAAACGTGCGCTTTCATTGATCAAGGAATAGCTTCCAACACTGTTCCGGTTGGAATATGCAAGCCAGATTGAGGAAGCGTAAAGTATATACTCGATCATTGTGGAACTTCACAGTGACTGACGAAGAAGGGAGAGAGTTGCAGAATAAAGGAAGCCAGATGGCAAAGTACTTCCTGTACGCGGCTATAATTCACGGTGGAATAGCAGCGTTCGTAACCTTCCTCGGCGCGTTCGGGGATATTATCGGCGTGTTACCGCTGGCGGTTGCAAGGGTCATCGCTGGTGGCGGACCTGGCATGTGGTTCACCATCGGGTACGTTATGTACACTATCGTGGGGGTCGTCGCTACTGCCGTCACCTCACTCTTCTACTACTACATTGAAAACGTGGAAGGCAAGGTGTACAAGGGAGCGGCCAAAGCGCTGTCGTGGATCCATCTCATCCTGGGCAACATCGGCGTTGCAGGCGCGTCGTTATGTGCCATGTGGGGAGGCTACTATGGAGCCGTAGCCATGCTACCGAAAGGAGCGACAACACTGGATGCCCATCACGTACTAGTATTGGTTGAGCAACCTATTGCTGCCTTCATCGGACTGGCCCTGATCGGCTTCTTCGCCGGCGGACTCGGGTACCTAAGCATGATGCGATCAAAGAGCTAGAACATTTGCCCGAGCTCTCATCTTTTTTTTGAACCGCTACGAATTCTATTTTAGATACACCGCGGCCGTTCTTCCGTATGCCTTTCAGATATGAACGCGCGCCCGACGTCTCACAGCTAATCTCATTCATAATCGACAAGTTGAATTTCAAGCATATTCCGAAACATCGAGTCTACTGCTATCGAAGTCACGGGTCCAAGGCGAGCAACGTCATCGCCCGAGTGCATTCGCTCCCGAAAATATGGCAACAGGCATTGAGTGAACCAGCATACTACGCGGTTGAAGTACTCTCCGAACAATACGACCAGTTACCGGTGGATGAAAAGGAGAAAACTCTGATTCACGAACTCCTGCATATCCCAAACAGCTTCGGCGGAGGCTTTCGACACCACAAGAATTGGGTTACACGGAAGCGGGTTGAAACGTTGCACCAACAGCTCCGACAATATTCGTCCTGAGCACAGACTTGAACGCCCCAGGCTTCAACCTGAACAGCAACCAAACTACTGCAACAATCGTCAACAAATACGCTACCACGTTGATGTACCGAAACAATCCGACCACATAATCCCAAGATGACCCAAACCACCAGCCTAGGTAGACTAGGATAATGTTCCATGGCAAGCAGCCAGCAAGAGTGTAAACCGCAAATTTCGACTTCTTCATTTGATAAGCACCCGCCGGAAACGAAATTAAAACTCGTGCTCCCGGCACAAGTCGCAGGAAGACCACTGCAAAACCTCCGTACCGATTAAACCAGACATTCACCCGACTGAGGCGGTTCGCATCCACGAACGGAATTCTACCTGGAACAAGCAGAAGCGGACCCAGCTTCAAACCTAAGTAATAATCCACAAAGGAACCGGCCAACGCTGCGACGGTGCTGAAGAAAATAACGGGCCAAAAACTCAGTTTACCTAGAGCCACAAGATATCCTGCGAACGGCAGCACAATCTCACTCGGTATTGGAAACGCAGCAGCCTCCAAGAGCATTAGCGCGAAGACTCCCGCGTAGCCCATTTGCACGGCAATCTGCATACTCTCCTGAGGTATCCTCAGCAAGAGGTCCGCGATACTCCGCTCCGGCCTGCCACTTGACTCCAGGAGATCCTCCAAATAAGACAACACGACGACTACGACTGGAACTATCAATAGAATAGCTAGCACGAGTCTCGTTCGTGTTAGCTTCAAACTTCAGCCTCCAACGGGAAGTCTCAAACAGTGAAGTTAGGTGCGATGACGTATCTTACGAATAACAACCAACATTGTCGCCAGAAGCAGGACCAGCACTATCGGCGCCGTTACCATCTCAGGGATAGGCAAGACAGTAGCTTGAGTGCCCGGCGACGGAGGCGCACCCACTATCAAACCTTGACCGTTTGAGAAGAAGACCGAGTGTAAGTCCGGGTTCCCTACCAAGGGTGGTGACGGAGTGTAAGGGTACCATGCCACGCCAGTCCATTCGATGATAGTCCCAGAATCGCCGACCGCCCACGCTTCCTGAGAATTCACTTGAAACACCGAATTCAGGTTGGAACTAGTAAAGGCTGAGGCACTGGACCAAACTGTGCCGTCATAATGCAGAATCGTGCCGCCCGACCCTACAATCCACCCATGGCTCGAGTCAAGGAGATAGATGGACCGTAAGTCGTTGGAAGTCGGGCTGCCGATCACAACCCACTGCGGACCACCCTGATATCGGAGGATCGTTCCTCCGTCACCAACAGCCCAACCGTCAGACTGGCTTAACATGAAGATGCCTCGCAGA
>DATKOK010000120.1:0-2735 GCA_035524675.1 Candidatus Methylomirabilota bacterium
GCTCCTTCAACTCAACGATGAGGACGTGTGTGTTCGTGTCTCCGACATTTTCTCCAATATGTAATTGTTCATCATTCCATGCGATTTGGCCCGCCTTCCCTTCTCGAACCACCGACTTACCGTTATCCAGAGTAAGCTTCCGTTTGAAAGGCCCTAGGATGTATACCACAGAATCTGGATGATGGTGCAACTTTGTCTTATCCCCGGGTCTGTCAGTGTAATCGAAAACCCTGACGCGATCATTTTCGAAGATAACCTTGTACTTGTCAGGATCTGTTTCAACCGCGTCAGGCACAGTACCGTGTCTTGTTGACATGAGCGAGAAATCGGAGGGCGCGCGTAATAGTTCTTGCTTCGAGGGAGCGCTATAGGTTGATGGAGTAATCTTCCGCCAATCAGTCTGTCTTGGAAGTGATCGAAAAGCTCTCATTATCTGATGGTTATACGTGCACTGGTCATCTCGCTTGCTGAACCGATCCCTGTTCTGTATGTGTGTGATGACCTTCCTGGTTGCGATGGGATATTCCATCATCGTCCCTGTTCTTCCCCTGTACGCTCGAGACTTCGGCGCGTCAAACATTCAAATTGGGGCGGTGATAGCTGGGTTCGCTCTCACTCGAACTGCCTTCAACATTCCCGCGGGCATTTTTGCCGGTAGAGTTGGCTCAAAAAAATCAATGCTTCTAGGACTGATCTTTGTAGGTGTGACATCGGCCGTTATTGGCTTAGCAAGAAATTACGAGATCATACTGCTTGCAAGAACCAGCGCAGGTGTGGGCTCAGCGTTCTACGTTACGTCATCCGTCACTTACATGGCTGAGTTGACGTCAACGGGAAAACGCGGTCGCTCCATGAGCATCTACGATGGTGTGGGGATGGTTGGTTCAAGCATTGGTCCCGCAATCGGTGGTGTGCTTGTCTACTGGGGAGGAAGGAACCTCCCATTCCTAGCCTATGCCTGCTTCCTGTTCGCGGCAGCAGCCATTGTGCAGCTTCTTCTGCCCGAAGTAACGCAGAGGCCTCAGCGTCAATTCCCTAACTATCTGGACGTGAAGCGAACGTACGGTGACAAGTCGTTCCTCTCAGTCAACACAGCCACATTCATGTACGGCTTCGTCCTGACAAGCATGCAGTTCACTATAATTCCACTTTTCGCAGTAGGCAACGTTGGACTCAACTCGCTGCAAATTGGCGGACTATTCACCGTACTGTCTGTTGCGGAGTTAGCAACGTTCATTCCCATAGGATCATTAAGTGACCGGTTTGGGCGAAAGCCCTTCATGATTTCCAGCCTGATCGTCTCGTCTGTAGTTCTAATCCTTATGTCCCGTACTTCGACCCCGATAGGGTTCAGTCTGGCAATGGGGTTCCTCGGTTTCGGAAGCGGACTTGCAGGACCTATGGACGCGTGGATCTCAGACCTTGCACCTGTAGACAAGCTGAGTGTTGCCATAGGGCTCTACAGAACTCTGAACGACATTGGGGTAGTCACGGGACCCATATTCCTCACGGCGCTCACCCAGACTCATCAAGCGACTGCAGAGATTCCTAGCACACCGTTTCTTGTTGGAGGAATTCTCATGGCAGCCACAACAATACTCCTATTAAAAGCGAAAGACCCCGTGAGAGATCCACGAACGTAGTCCACTAAATGTGCACGATCGCAGACTCTTCAGGAACCTATGGGCATTTCCACACTGCTCAAGCTGTGGGCGGCGAATCAGAATCTCACGAGTCTCGCTTGAATCCGGTGAGGGGCCCGATCGACTTCCTGAGAAGAATCTGGGAATAGCCTGAAGCGATCCAATTCTTCAGTTCGCCAATCACTTCGTAGCCATGTCGTTCGAACAACCCCAGAGGTCTTCTATGGAATGATGAGACACAAACGAAAACATTTGGTGTTTCGCTGAGGAGTCTCTTCTCGGCGTAATCTATCAGCTGGGTTCCAATTCCCTTGTTTCGCCATTGTGGGGCAACGCAAACGGACTGAAGGTGAGGAAAGGACCCGTGCGCGTTGAGCATAACAAACCCTGCAATCTCACCCTCAGCTATTGCTAAGTAGACTTCTTTTTCGGGGTGAGTCAGCATCTTGAAGGACGCATCAAAGTCACGCCGTAGAGTTATCCACGGCTCTGAATCAGCCATCATGTGGGCGCATTTTTCTGCGTCAGCTCGTTGTCGAAGCTTCTGTATGTCTATCCTTGTACTATTCCTGTCCGGCGCGTTCGTCAATGTGAGCAGCCCTGGAAGTTGAACTAGTGGCAGCCCGTAAGGCAGGATTTAAGCCCTTGGGACACAACCGATTCGCGTGCGCGATTCACGACAATTTTCGCGTTGAGCAGAAAAGAGGAGTCCAGAAGGATGCGATTTGCGGTGACTACTTTACGAGTTTGAGTGCTTCTTCTCGGGTTACGGCGACAAGTGTTTCTGTTGAGAGCAAGTCACCCCATTGCAGGATGGATTTCATTGCAGTTTTCTCATCTGGTCCCTCAGTTATGACGACAGCATCGTACCTTCCGAGCGTCCAGTATATGCCTATGATCTTGCTGCCCTCCTTAACCATCTGCTCGAACAACTTCGACGACTGCGCTACCGACTCCTTTGTTGGCTTCTTCCTCCATCTTGCCAAGCAAACGAAGATCAATCTCACTCACCTCCTTCTCCTTAGAATTTGTTAAACCCCATGAAGTTGGTATCGATTCTTACAACACCAAGATTGCATTATGCGGGAATTT
>DATKOK010000121.1:0-3049 GCA_035524675.1 Candidatus Methylomirabilota bacterium
AAAAAATACGGCATCTGAAAATCTTTGCAATCAACCCGCGCGAACCACGTAGGAGTTCTCGCTGCACAAGCGCTCAAGTCAGAAGAAGAATCGACGATTGGACAGGTTATCGCAACGTTCCCTAACTCATTCTACGTGAAAACCAGAAAGGATCAATTACTGTTCATCACGAACCGTCCACTCCGTTCGCCAATCACCGTCAATGTCCAATACTCTGGCAGCTTCACCAACATAATCAAACCGCTCGAACTAATACACATCAATGATGGGCGAATTTGCAACTCAAACCTCTCAATCGAACTCGCGAATGACCCTGCGGAAGACGAGAAAACCTCCCCCAACAACGGTGCCCACTACGCGAAATTGACCGAGGCTTCGACACTTCTCTCAAAAATCCTTCGCATTATCGATAATGCTGGAAGCGTTCTGGACTCAAATCAGACCCTGTTACATGACTCGATCCGTTACTTTGTTAAAAAGACGATAATACCTCTCAGAGCTAGAGAGTTCTCCTCAGAGTTTACTGCGGCAGCGTCGAAGATAATTGGATTAGGCAAAGGCTTTACACCATCAGGTGACGACTTTCTGCTTGGCTTCCTGTTCACTTACAATTCACTATCGTCCAGTATTCCTCGTACCCCGATCTGCCTGGAATTCACGCTGCTAGCTGCGAGAACAAACTGGATCAGCGCGAAACTGGTGGACTACGCGCAACATCTGCAAGTCGACGACCAATTACTGTGGTTGATTCGATCCATGTCAGATGAACATGCGGATACTGTGACGGCGGTCGAGACACTGATTCCACGCGGTCACACATCAGGAATTGACATAGCAACAGGAGTCGTTTTCGGTATGACTATTGCATGTGACATAGCGCTAAGACAGAGAAGAACTGAAGCCGTTGCTGCAAACCTTGGATTCCTATAGGTAATAGGATGTTTGATTCTGAATCCCTAATAGAATCGAAGTAAGATCTCTAAGTGGAACATTCAATGGCCCCAACCACATCACATGATAGACACGACGCCCGCGGAGCAGGCTTCAAACATCTGACCCCCACCCGCGAAGCAATACAGGCACTACTGCAGAAACTCTCCGTTAAACTCGAAGAAGAACAAGTGGCTCTTGAAAATTCTCTTGGCAGAATTATCGCCACAGATGTCATCTCAAACGTTGACGTGCCGCCGTTTGATAGATCAGCAATGGATGGGTTTGCGGTTAGGGCTGAAGACACGTACAGTGCATCTACATCGACCCCGATCATATTACGATTGGTAGATGAGCTGCACGTTGAGGATACTCCAACTTTGGAGGTAGAAAAGAACCAATGCGCATCGGTTGCGACGGGCGCTCAACTACCAGCGGGCGCCAATGCTGTTGTCATGGTTGAGTATACGAAACGGTTGAATGACATGACGATTGAAATTGTTTCAGAAGTCCGCCCTGGAGAGAATGTATCCCGCGTCGGCGAAGACGTCGCGAAGGGCGCCGTGGTTTTCAGAAGCGGAACAATGATTCTTCCACAGGATATAGGAATGTTGACGGGGCTGGGAATAGGACAGGTAGCTGTCGTTAGAAAACCACGAGTTGCAGTTGTGTCCTCTGGGAGCGAATTAGGCGACCTTTCCAGTTCGAGAGGAAAAATCGCTGACGTAAATCGTCCAATGCTAATTTCAGCCTGCCAAAATTTGGGATGCAACCCAGTAGATCTAGGCATTGTAATTGACGA
Organism: Candidatus Methylomirabilota bacterium; assembly: GCA_035524675.1. Taxonomy (GTDB): domain Archaea; phylum Thermoproteota; class Bathyarchaeia; order 40CM-2-53-6; family 40CM-2-53-6; genus FEN-987. Next base: position 1,733 of record DATKOK010000121.1, read on the forward strand.
TTATGAGGCTATTCGCGAAAAACTCCTCAAAGGCATTCAAATCGCGGATGTCATCCTGATAACGGCGGGTACATCGGTTGGACCTGCCGACATTGTTCCGAAAGTTATCGACTCACTTGGCCAACCTGGCATGCTAGTGCACGGAGTAGCCATGCGCCCTTCCATGCCGACGGGATTGGCGGTGGTAAACGGCAAACCCATCGTCTCCCTCCCCGGCTACCCTGTCTCAGCCTATCTCGCCTTCATAGAATTCGTGCACCCACTCATAGCTCACCTTCTTCGAACGCATTTCCTGCCCTTACCTACAGTGAGAGTGAAACTAGGCCGCCGAGTCCCAGGCATCCTAGGATCACGAACCTACGTTCGCGTAAGTGTCACCATAGGCGAAGAAGGATTAGTTGCTGAACCCGTCAGAACTTCAGGTGCAGGAATTCTCAGCAGCCTAGTTCAAGCAAACGGCTTCATCATCGTACCCGAAAACGTGGAGGGATACGAGGAAGGAGAGCAAGTGGATGTGCAACTTTTCCGGCCCAAGGAGACCGCAAGTTGATCGACCGGAAAGTATTCCGCCGATTGCAGACTCTAGAGGAGGCCAATCGTGCGCTTCGAAACTTATGGAAGAAGGAGATACCAACAGAAATCACTCCACTTACTGAGGCCTTGGGAAGAGTACTCGCCGTTGATGTCTCTTCGAACGTGGACGTGCCCGGATTCGATCGTGCATCAATGGACGGCTTCGCAGTCAACGCTGAGGAAATTTTCAGCGCTGACGAGCAGCACCCAGTTCAATTGAATGTGGTTAGTAACGTTGAGGCAGGCGATTCAGCATCACACAAAATCAACAGAACAGAGAGCATTGAGATAGCTACGGGCGCGCCTATTCCGATTGGAGCAAACGCAGTAGTCATGGTCGAATTTACGAAGAGAATCGAGAACAACGTACAGATCTTCAAACCAGTATCCGTCGGTGAAAATGTGACCCCAGCCGGAAGCGACATAATGACAGGGGAACTGCTCCTGCGTAAGTCTCAAGTAATCGGACCGCGCGAAGTGGGCCTACTCGCCGCCGCAGGAGTGCATGAAATTCGCGTTTTCTCGAAACCTCGAGTCGCCATCTTCTCGAGCGGAAATGAACTCATCAAACCAGGCGAGAGACTCGATTTCGCTAAACTCTACGACATAAACGGTCCAACGATAGCTGCGGGCGTAACGGAATGTGGGGGCGCCCCCAAATTCTACGGCATCTTACCCGACAACTACACAGTCATAAGAGACCAACTCCGATCCGCGCTTAAAGAAGCGGATATCGTAATCTCA
>DATKOK010000122.1:0-5616 GCA_035524675.1 Candidatus Methylomirabilota bacterium
GGAAGTATAGTTTCGCGTCAAATTTGTCTTGGAGATATTTGGTGAATATCCAGGGAGCAAGATGACCTATGTGAACAGGTCCTGATGGGCCCCGACCAGTATAGAGGACGAACTTTTCTCCATTCTCATATTTCTGCAGCAACCAGTCCACGTCGCGGTGCGAAAAGAAGATGCGCCTCTCCAGCTGCGGGTGCAATTCTCCCGCATCTCTACCTAGTCGCTCGAGTAGTTCAGGTGTTAGCGGTTGAGTGCCGAATTCCCTGATCAGCTTCTCGTAATCGATTTTTCCAGAGACTTCCCAAGGGGTTACGACCATTTCCTCATTGTTTGTGGACATTGCTAACTTCGACTTCTGAATCCTAAATAGCCAGATAGGCAATGCGCATTCTCTAAAGAAGGTTTGGCCGCGCTTGGTTGAAGATCTCGAAAAATTCGCAAAGTCCGGTCGCATTCTCTCTGAGGTCCGTGAGTACGTGAAGGCCATGCCCATTCAGGGCAGAGGAGTCCTTCAGATTTGTGATGAGGTTGAAGGGAAAATCGTTGAGCTGGGGGGGCGGTCAGCTTTTCCTTGCAACGTCGGGATAAATGATGTAGCGGCGCATTATACTAGCCCAAGAGGCGACAAATCGAAGATTCCTGATGGGTCTATCGTAAAGATTGATTTTGGAGTTGAGCTTGACGGGTGTATAACTGATACCGCGATCAGCCGTTCGTTAAACCCGGCATATGATTCGATGATCCTGGCGGCAGAGACTGCTCTTCAGGAAGCGTTGCTCGCTGTAGCGCCGGGGCGCAAACTCTCCGAGATTGGAGGCATTATCGAACGTGCCATCAATCGGTATGGTTACAGACCGATTAGAAACCTCACTGGGCACAAGATTGACCGATACAATTTGCATGCCGGCAAGTCGGTGCCAAATGTAGCGGGGATGGAGGGAGGAAAATTCGAGGTGGGTGAGGTGTACGCAATTGAACCCTTCGCAACGCTGAAGGATGCACAGGGCGCGGTACACGAGGGGCGTGAATCGTACATTTTCAGGTTGGTGCGCGCGAAGGGTGCAAAGAATGCTCAAGCTAGGGAGCTTGTCGACTACATTCAGTCACATTTCAAATCTCTACCCTTCGCTTCGCGTTGGGTTTACGACTGGCGTAGTGACGCGGAGGAAACGTTTCTCGAACTTGTTAAGAACAGGTCGATTGTCGGATATCCAGTCCTAGTCGAGGAAAGTGGAGCAGTCGTTTCACAAGCAGAGCATACGGTTCTACTGACTGAGGATGGTTGTAAGGTACTGACTGCTTAACTCTTCTTGGCAGGCGGCTCAGCGTATATGCTGTCAACTTTCATGGTGCCTTTGCACTGCTGGCATTGCCCAACTGCTTTGGGCACAAAGTCTCCAGCAACAAACGTCCGCATCACCTTGAAGCCACAATTTGCACACACGACCGACGTGAGCACTTTGAGCGCTATAGTTTGAAGAACTACCATTCTTCGGCGCATCTGTGTGATAGATGAGACGGATAGGACCGTTCCAACCGAGGCCATTATGCCGTAAACGAAGAATTGGGGGAATTGTCCCTGTTCATAATATCCCAAGGCTTGAACCATTGCCCATAGCGAGATTGCTAGAATGACTAGTCCGAATCCAATGAGTAGGTAGGCGTAGAAGACAGAAGGACGATTAGTCATACCTGTTCACTTTGCTACGCGATCCCTGCGGTGTTGCCGATGCCGGCTACGATAACGAGTTCTCCTTCTTTGGTGTGATCAACAACCAGACGTTTTATGTGTTCGATTACTGACTCAGCTGCATCAGCAATGTCTTTCTTCATTGTTGTTACTGCTTCCAGAATGCTCTGCTTGATCACAATTGCATAGACTGGGATTCCGAATTTTGTGGCTTCTTCTTCTATTTTGAATCGTTCTGTGCCTATGCCGCCAATGGCTGCGCCTATTCCTTCAGTGACTTCGCCTGTTTTCTCTCCTTCGAGTTTGAGGGCGGCATCTACCATTATTATCATCGAAGCTTTGCCGTTGTTCTCTTCCAAGACTTGGCGAATTGCGTCGCCTGGCTTACCGACGTTTCCTCCGGGTCCTTCAGCCTTCAACGCGATGAGTCTGCGGCCCTCCATGACAGTTTCACCTGCGACCATGTCCTTCTCTACCTTCCTGATTTCGCTGTTCCGAATTAGTTTAGACACCACTAGTGGTCCTGCACCGTCTCCGATGGGATGTCCTTCTGCAAAGGCTTTTGCCGCGCCTTGGTAAGCTTCGGCCTCTTGCATTATCAACGGAAGGAATGCTTGGAGCTGGAAGATTACGAAGATACTGAACGTCTTCTTTCCGAGAAGGTACAGGTGTCGAACTATCTTGTACATGAAATTCAGTGCCCAAGCGGCTTCGACCAAATTCTCTAAGTTGTTCACTTGGGGGGGCGTGGCTTCAGGCGCTATTCGCGCCACGTCTGACTTGAACTTAGTCTCTCTTACGTCGAGGAGGTGGTCAAATTTCTTGACGATTCCTGCAGGATCCATGTCGACGGGGGTAATCAGGAACTGCTCAAGCAGTGCATTCAGTTTCGGTGTCGGGTCATCCTTTGACTTGCCTACGTCTCGAAGTGTCTTGATTGTGAGGGTCTTCGCATCATTCCGCATATTTTCAAGTCTTCGAACGGCGCCATCTATCTGCATTAGGGCAATTCTGCTCTGGATCTGCTGCCCGAACAACATGAACGCAAAAAAGACGCCGTAAAAGAGAACGCTCAGAAGATTGTTAATCGTTCCTCCTCCTGAACCCAATAAACCCGATTGAAGCACTATACTCGCAAAGTCAAACGGCAACAGTATGATTTTCCTGTAACTAAATTACAGGCATTACCGAAGCTTAGGGTGTAATAAACCTTCATCCAATTGGAAACGCGTTGGTAGACTACTGAAGTGCGAAACGGAGTCGGCAGCGGTCTGGGGCTCGCATGGGCTTTCGCAACACACTACTACCCAGATCGCCTGAGAGATTCACTTCCGTGTTCGGAATGGGAACGGGTCCTAGCTCTCAGCTATGGCCGCCTACTCCAAAGTACCAGCGGTCCAGCGAATAATTAAAGATACCTAACATCACACTACGAAAATCATTCTTTGGTGAGCGTCAGCAACGATTAAGCACTCTTGAACCTATCATGAGTTTAGATGAATTTGAGTAACGCCGCAATAATTGGTGTCGGTACGATACCAGTAAAGTCGTCGTCGGGAAAGTCTCTGACAGAACTCTTCGTTCAAGCAGCGAAAGAAGCAATCGAGGATTCTGGAGTGAGCAAAATCGACGCTATCTATGTCGGCAATATGATGTCAGGTTTCCTTCAAAATCAAGAACACTTAGGCTCATTGATGGCATCGGCTTTAGGAAGAGAGGGCGTCCCGGCATACAAGGTAGAAGCGGCGTGTGCCTCTGGAGGCGTAGCAATGAACGCAGGCGTCAAGGCAGTGCTTTCTGGCCTTGACCGAATCGTCCTCGTCGGCGGAGTAGAAAAAATGTCTGAAAGCACGACGCCCAAAGTCACAGCAGGACTAATGATGGCAGAGGACAGGCTAAAGGTCGCTACGACTGGTGTGACCTTTGTCGGGTTGAATGCGATGATTGCTCGGGAGTACATGCACAAGTACAACGTTCGCCATGAAGAAATCGCTCAATTCCCTGTTCTATGCCACGGAAATGCGTTGGATAACCCAAAGGCACAATTTCACAAGAAGATCAACGTGAACGACGTCCTGCAATCCGCCCTAATCGCCGACCCACTCAGGCTCTTTGACTGTGCCGGTATTGGAGACGGCGCGGCTGCTGTGGTACTCGCTCCCGCGGAGGAAGCCCAGAAACATACGGATACTCCAATCGAAGTAGCCGCATCTAGCGTAGCTACAGACGCCCTAAGTCTCTATCAACGGAAAGACGTAACCGTCTTTGAAGGATCGAGAAGGGCTGCTGACGAGGCGTTCAGACAAGCCCACCTAACTCCCGGAGACATCAACGTGATGGAGGTTCACGACGCATTCTCCGTGCTGGGTGTAATGGCACTCGAGGACCTCGGATTCGCAGACAAGGGTTCAGGCTCCAAGTTGCTCCAAGATGGACAATGTGCTCGTGACGGAAGACTACCGATCAATACGTTCGGCGGACTCAAAGCGCGAGGTCATCCTGTCGGCGCAAGCGGAATGTATCAAGTCGCTGAACTCGCCTTGCAACTCTCAAATCGCGCAGAAAAATGCCAAGTACCCAACGCAACCACCGGTCTGTGTCAAAGCGTCGGAGGAATCGGCAGCACTGTCGCCGTCCATATCCTCAGGAGGCATTGAGGTTGACGTCGATTTCAGGAGTAATCTGCCCAAAGTGTAAATGGTCTGACTTCTTTAAGGCTCAGGTCTGTCCGCGATGTCTGACAAGCCTAGTTGATGCAACGTTTCCGGGTCAGGGCAAAATCGTCACATTCACAGTAATTCGCCATCCGCCCATCGGATTTGAAGATCAGGCGCCGTACGTTGTCGCAATAATAGACTTGAAAGAAGGACCCACGGTTGTAGGCAGAGTTAACAGTAAACCGGAAGAAGTGAAAATCGGTGCTGATGTAGAATTCGCGCGAGAAGCGGCGGGCGCCTTGGAATTCGCTTTGGCTTGAAGATCAAATCACTCGCGTAGCCGTCAGCTTTCACGTCATTCTTGCTAAACATGAACTTAGGTTACACAACTTTTACGAGGATCTGAACCTGTGACGAGGTTTGACCGAGAATGGTGACGTCGAGCTGTAGCCTCAAATAGCCCGTTCTGTATGGAGCAGTCGCCGTGTTGGTGAGCCAACCGAAGACGTGACTTGCTTCATTGGGTAACGGAGACCAAGTTGAGGCTGTCTCTGACAGGATCTTTCCAGATTGGGCGTCAGTCAGGTCGAGACGAAGAGTGTACCAATAGCCAGCAAACTCACAGTTTACTGTCACCTGCGTTTGTAACCCGAAACTTTGGCCCGCCTGGATTTGGTCGGGATACTTCAATCGGTACAGGGCTATTGTGCAGCCGGTTCCAAGTGCTGTCGACAGGTGCGTAGAGAAGATGATGAGAACTAAGAGGCTGACGCAGACTATTTGCTCCTTCAACTTCCTCACAACGACCCAGTAAGTAACCTGTCCAGACGGCTACGATTTAGTGTTTGTCACGATCCAGAAGAGAAGTCTGATCTTGCGATGCTTAGTGTACCTGAGACCAGTCAGGAATCTGGCTTCACGTAATGGTTCGTGGTTGAAGGCACCCTCCATCGTATGATGGTGGGGCCGAAGGGAATCTCATGGTTCCCGTGAACCATTTTGAACCCTCGACTTCCGCCATACCGTCATGTCTACGGGTTTCTTCGCTCCCGAAGTTCGTCATTCCGAACTGGTCAGCAAACCCGTTAAGGTTTGGTCTTCTGGAGCCCTTGGCGGGATCTTTCCCTGTCGTCATCCCTGGCTAGAGACCGCCACACAATCTGATTGTGCCTACGGCCCCACATGGTAGCCGACAGAGAGGCCCCGATCAAGCTAGTCTGTACCAGTCGCTATATGGATTTTGGCTACTTTTCGACCTTTGATTCCGTCGTT
>DATKOK010000123.1:0-15151 GCA_035524675.1 Candidatus Methylomirabilota bacterium
GGAAAGATATGGCGCAACACATGTGCTTCCCTGAGGCAGACAAACCCCTTGTGGCAGTCCATCAACCGGGCTCAGTTTTGACGTAATACTATTTACTAGAGACCCGTTGGCCGTCGGGTAGGTGCCGAAGTAGTTATCGAAACTGTGGTTCTCCTGCATCACAACAATAAGATGCTTAATACGGGTGACCTCGGCACCAAATACTTGGCTAGTGCCTGGAAAAGCAAGAAGACAGATCAAGACGACCAGCGCGTTGAAACGCAAACGGTCTCGAGACATGCTCGGCTCACTGATCCATGGTGTCGTCCTTCTTGGTGAAAATCGCACTATCCGATCAGGAAGGTTCAGCGATAAGTGGCTACCGCTGGTCACTTAAACCAAGCCACAAGCCAATGTCTTGTTGATTAAAGGTAACTTGCTTAACCTATCGGACTGAAAGTTCTCCGCTTGTGATTTACGTATGAGTCAAGAATCAGAACCTCAGAAGAGCTTGAAGCGGTTGACCTGGCAGTACGAGAATTGTCTCGCGTGCGTTTGGTTCTTCCCAAACGACCCCATCAACGCCGACATACTGGAAAGAGGAATATGCAATCATCCTAAGCTGAAACCTTACACGCTAATCGTCTCCGGCCGCGACTGGTGCAACCTGTACAGCGAGATCAAACAGAAACAGATCGACAGTCGGCAGGAGATGGCTATGAAGAAGGAAGAATCAAAGAAGAGTTAACCAGTCGATTCGGTGATGATGCAAGAGGACATCTACACTCGATAATCGTGAGGCATGTCAGAGAGAAAACGCTTGTTTAAAGCGTAATATGCGGTCACCAAGAATATTCCGACGAATACAAGCAGCACACCGAGTATCGTGAGTACAGTGAACCATGGAACCTGAACGTACGCGTTCATGAATTCCTCAGGAACCACCCCGGAATTTCCCAACAGCACCAAGTACGGGTATCTACCAGCATCATTCATGAATTCACCAATCGTTGCAATCATAAGCGCGAGCGGTCCCAACGCAAGCGTATACCTCGGCAAGCTTCCATTTCCACGGTTAATGTTCTTCCAGACCTTAACGGAGAGTACAACCAGGGACACGATTAGGGAGAGCTTCAAAATGAAAAGAGGAGCCACATCAAATGTCGAACCTGCTAAGTCAAGGATGTTCGAGTACAATAACGGCGCCTTACTGCTCAAGTTCACAATGTAAGATGGCCCCAACACGCCCTGAACGCAGAGAAAGAGCACACCATGCCAGAGGCCTATCCACGCGAACTTTTGGTTCACGTTCCCCTTAATCGTGAAGAAAGACGCCACGATAAAGCCGCCTATCGACAAAGCTCCAAACCACGTGTGCAAAAGCAGCCACGGATAGAGAGGATTGAAAAATACAGCAGTCCGAGCCGCATTCACCAACCCATTCATTGCCATCGACAAGGCGTACGGGTAGGTTATCTCAGCGAAGATGTACCTGAAGCCGAAGGGCACACCGAAACCCGAGATCGCCATCACAAAGCCTAGCGCGGTATGCAAACTAGGGCGAATCTTACCCCAAGTATACCAGAATAACGCGATTGAGGGAATGCGAATCAGTATGCTGGAGAGAGCTATGAGCATCGGTAGGAAAATTATGTCCGTTGCAGTAGCCATCAGCGTTGGAAAGAGCCCGGCCAGGACCACAGTTATGATTGTACCCCAAACTCCGCTGAATAGCTCGTGAATGATCAGAATCTTGAACACCCTCCTAGACATAACCTCCAACTCGGGCCTGTGCTTCGACCAGGCGAGAAACCTCGCCATTGCAGAAATCCATCCGGTCCCGAGAGTGATGTTCACGATTATTATGTGAACAATCACAGCAATTCCAAGAATCGTGAACCCTAGAAACTCGGTGCTCTCCGACTTACTCCACTCCTGCTCCCTTCTTCAGGAGTTCAATGAACTTCAACCGTCGCGTCGAAACCACGTAAATCCCATAAACCCCAATCGCCGCTACGACGACAAAGAGTACCGCGAAGAGTATGAAGACGGGTCCGGCGGGAACAGATGTGATCAACTCCTCTGGATAAAGCAAACCGTAAACAGTCCAAGGCTTACGACCGTCCTCGCGTATGAACCAACCGAGACCACTCGCCAAGATCGACGCCGCTACGACAACTAACGAAAGGAGGAAGACTCCCCTCTGCTCGCTCAGTCGACTGAAGATACGCCTTGTAATTTTCGACAAGGGACCAAGGTTAAAGTTCAATGCTATCAGTCCGAGCAAGCCGACCAGGTCTGCGATTCCAAAAGCGATTTTCAAGTAATACAGCGGGTTGATCAGTTGAAGGCGTGACTCAGACCTCGACAAGTCCGACAAGCAGACGGATCTCAAGCTCACTCCTGAGAGTGAACCCAAAGTTACATTCGGGGCAAGCGAGGATAGGTTTCCAAGAGTTGCGTTTCCTAGGGAATCGCATTGATTCCTTAGAGAGTCGAATCCTACTATTGGATGCCTCGGGTCCCCGTATGCCAAGAAGCCCAGCAAGGGATTTTGCATTGTGTTCGACGCGCCCTCTATCAACGCGAACTTCGTAGGCTGCTGAGATGCAACCATTTTACCCATGAAATCCCCAAATATCGTGGGTTGAAGAATCAGCAGAAGTAGGAGAAGGGGAAGGAATGCCCTTAGAATTTTCACATATTTGGCCTGGCCCGTCTTTAGAAACCTGTACGCATATCCCACCAACGCGAACGATACGCCCACGATTATTCCAGCGTTCACGTTATGAAGCGCACTGGCCCATGCGTAAGGCGATGTGAATGCCACGTAAGGATCTGTGAGTGCTACACCAATCGTCTTTGCTATGTCGGGATTCTGCAAGACCTGAGAACCAGTTCCACTGGTTAAGACATTCTTAACAAGCTCAAGCTTCAAGGTAACAAGGGCACCCGGATTAACCGTGTTCGGACCATAGGGCGGAAGAAACGGATAGAGATTGGACGCCAAGCTGCCAGTCCCCCATGGAACATTCAACCAACTGTTCACCGTAGTAATCAGGACACCAGAAAGCGCCGCCATCACGGCATAAGCTACAATTACACTCAGGCTTGTGAGCGGCCGAGCTTTACCGAGTGTAACGATAAACATCACTAACAGCACAATTTCCCCCAAGAAGGCAACAAGCTCCAGGGTTAACGGTATCAAGCCAAAGGTTGCGATCGCGAAAATTGAACCGGGCCAAGCCTGAACTAGACCAAACTCGACAAGAGTACCCGTTATGGCGCCGAGAGCAAAGTTGAGACCAAGAACACCAGTAACATTCCGTGCGGCTTCATAGTACTCCTTATCTTCAGTTCTCCACCACTTGTAAAGTAATCCGCCGATCACCCAGGGAAAACCAAGAGAAATCGATAGGAAGAAGGCATGAATGAAAATGCCAAGGGCGCTGATCTGAAGCAGCAGTGAAGTCGCAGCCACCAGCCAAACCTCACCGGAAGTCCGTGCGAACTGACTTGTTGATAACCGTTCTTACCTGTAATGTCATATCAGAACGTGCAACTATCCGCCTCTAACGAATAGAAAAATACGTCATTCCTTACGACATAGTCGACGTCCTCGAAAGTCGTATATTTCAAAACCTCTGAAGAACGATGGTCGAGATGTGTTGGATGACTTCAGAGAAGTTACTTGGAATGTTGAACAATGCGATTGCTGATGAGATGCAGGCTACGATTCAGTACATGTGGCAGCACGTTCAATGGAAAGGTGTTGAACATTACGCTGTTACTGAGGGCATCAAGAAGATCGCTATAGATGAGATGAAGCATGCCGAGAAAGTGGCTGAACGTCTCTGGTATCTTGGCGGAAAGCCTACCATAGTACCAAGCCCAATAAAGGTGGGCGAAACTCTGACGGAAATGTTGACGTTAGATGTGAAAGCGGAAGAGGGCGCGATCAAGTTGTACAAGGAGATCATGCATGCAGCCGAGGCGGAAGGGGACGTGGCCACTAAGGAGATGTTCGAAGAGATAGAGGCTGAAGAAGAAGAACACCACGACTTCTTCACAAGCCTACTCGAAAAGTAGAAACTTCATGCGCCAAGGCGACACATCACCTTTCATATCGAAATTCCTCAACTAGAAGACGAATCAAAATATCAGTCCAGGTTAACCTCCTCTTTTCTCGACGGTTTCTTAATTTCATGTGTGGATAGAAGCCTAACACACTACGATTCAGTCACACCATCACATTATTGGAGACTACTGGCTTAGATGAAAATTGCTGCCAGAGCAATGAAACCAGATCCTACTACGAACGCTAGGCTTACCCAGTACGCAACACTCCAACTCAAACCAGACGATAAATTCCCCATAAGCCGTTTCTTCCTCGCAATCAACCCAACCATCACGCCCGGTCCAAGGAGAACAAACACGAACAAAACCATCATATCAATAGCCAAATGAAACAAATCCGGAAAAAGCATAGGAACAAAAAGAGCTGGAAGAGACTCAATCAAATAAATCCAGAAAAACTTCTGTCGACCCCAACCTATCGTCTCAGCCACCCCCCACGCGCTACCAAGAGAAATCACAACTAGAGCAAGAAACGACGCCGCGATCAGACCCAACGCAAAAACGTACGGCGCGTAAGGCCCCGCAAGGAACGACAGAGCCCGCGAGAGTTTCTCAGGAGAGTTCGTTCCAAGCAGAGTCCCGTTCAAACCAATCGTGGCTAATAATATCACCACCATCCCAACCTCACTCGCTACGGCACCGATCAAAGTCTCAAGGCGCGAACTCCATAGGCTCTTAACCTTCTTCTCAGCCGTAGCCGACGTTTGGTAAAAGAGCATGAAAGGCATCACCACAGCACCCGCAGTCGCGGCCATCAGGTAAAGGAAATCAGGTTTCCAGCTCCAAAAGAAGTACATGTACTCTCGGACTGGCGGGAGTCCACGAAGGAAAAGTGAACCAGCATATGAAGAGATCAGAACAACAGAGAAAACGACCAGGAATCTCTCCACGGTCGTGTATCCTCGCTTCCAAACAATAGCAAGGTAAACCATGTAAACCACTGGTAAGGAGATAATTGGTGCAACTCCCAAAAGTTGAAAGCCGATGGCGATCCCCGTAAACTCAGCAACATAACTCAGGACATCTGTACAAGCCATCGGAACACTCGTTAGCAGTGCAATCTTCCGAGAATAATTCTCTCTAATAATCTCACCCAAACCCTTACCCGTCGCAACCCCGATTCTACCAGCAGCCTCCTGAATTAGAAACAATGGAACAGCCAGAAGAAGTAGAAACCAGACAAGGGAGTACCCGTACACTGCTCCATCAACAGCCGCAGTCAATATGCTCGCAGCATCCACATCTGCAATCATAACCACCCAAGCGGGACCAAATGAGTGAACGAACGTGCGCAACCTGTTACGTCCAGAAATATCTCGCACCATGTCGTCACTCAGTCCTAAACCTAATCCGGATAGTTGCTTACGAAAGCCGCAATTTGAACTCTGTTCCTCTAGTCCTTGCCGGTGTGTGCGCAGAGCGATGGAAATCTCCAAGCGAATTGAAGGACCATAAACGGCAAACGCTAATTGCGAGAGGACCATCCGTGCGCTAATTGCGAGAGAGCGTCTATGCCCTCAGAGAAGTGGAATGCGCTTTTCGTAAGCTTCTTCGCGCAATTCTCTTTTCTCTTTGCCCTGCAATCCGTCCCGCCACTACTCCCAACATTGATCAAGGAATTCGGATTGCGATATGCTGCGGCGAGCAGCCTCATGTGGCTCGTGGCTTTGCCAGGAGTTCTTCTAGCTATGTTGGGTGGTTCGCTGACTGAAAAGTACGGCGTCAAACCGTTGGCGATCATTGGCACTGCAATCATGACACTTAGCTCTGCGTTGTGCTTCTTCTCTGCCTCTGTTGCTTCTCTGCAAATCGGCCGATTCTTCTTGGGTGTTGGCGGAGCGATAGTTGTAGTGTCGGTTCCAGTTCTGATCCTTCAATGGTTCGAGAAGGCAGAATTGGGAACGGCAATGGGCGTCTTCGGCTTGACCATGCCTGTGGCTGTGGTTGCATCATTCAACACCCAAGCGATCATCGCTAGTGACTATGGTTGGAGAACTGCTTTCCTCGTTGCCAGCGTCGTGAACGCTCTGTCTCTCGGATTTTGCGTTCTAACAACGGAGCGAAGGACTGCATCGAATGGGAAGAACACTTTGACTTCTCTAAGGAGCCTGAACATATGGATGTTAGGCGGTGTTTGGATGTTGTTCAACATGGCGGCTGTCGGCTATTCTACTTGGGGTAAGACGATTTTCACGGGGTACGGACTGCCAGCAGGGACAGCGGACTTGCTCGCGAGCACACTCATGCTGGGGACCCTGGCAACACCATTGACGGGTCTCATTTCAGATCGCGTGGGCGGTAGAAGAAGACCCTTCATCATCTTGGCATCCTTAGCAATGTTTCTACTCTTCCCAGCATTCGCATTCGTTCACGCGAGGTTTCTTATTCTCGTAGGCCTTACGCTGGGCCTGCTGATCGCGTTCCTCCCCCCGTCAGTCTTTGCCCTACCGGAGGAAATCCTGGGAGAGGGAAAGGGCGCGATCGGTTGGGGCGTCCTGAGCGCCTTCATGAACCTCGGCTTCATCCTCGGCCCGCTCTCGCTGGGATATGTCCTCGATTCCTCGAGCGGAACATCGATGGTTTTCTTTTCACTGTCACTGTTTGGTCTCGCGGCGCTAATCTTGGCGATTCTATTGAGGTCTAGATGACGATTCAATTGAGAACCCTATGGGAAGAATCAGGTTGATTTCTAAGTGGCGGCATTGTTTCTCCTGGATTTGAACAGGAAAAATGCGTAGGTATTCACGGTCATGTTCACGTCTCTTTTTTTCGTATGTGTGGCCTTAATGGTGGGGGCAACCAGATTACGTCCGCTCGGAAATAGTATATTTCGAGACAACCCTCCGCTCACTCAACGCCACGCCAGTAGTAGTGTGGTCGGTGATCCGCCTGCAGTCAAACAAGCTTGTGCATTACTAGTTCAAAGCCGATTGTTCAGAAGTCTCTAGGGTTAGAAATATGTGCTGCATTCAACATCAGAAAATTGAGTTGATGAGATGGCGAAGCGACACGGCGTCAGGTACATTGTCAACGATGTCGATGAAGCTATCGCGTTCTATACTAAGATGTTAGGTTTCAAAGTATTGATGCACCCTAACTCAGATTTCGGAATGATGTCGCTGGATGAGTTGCGTTTGATACTTGTTCGACCAAGCGGGCGAGGCGGCGGCGGTCAAAGAATGCCCGATGGGACAGAGCAATCTCCTGGAGGTTGGAACCGGATCTCCATAGAGGTTGACAATCTCGATTTCATGGTGGAAAATCTCAAGAAAGCTGGTTGCACGTTTCGCAACGAGCTCGTCACGGGTGTTGGCGGGAGGCAGATATTGGTGAATGATCCATCGGGAAATCTTGTCGAGTTGTTTGAGTATTACCATACTCGATGAAAATTACTAGTTTTCTCGGATGAGTTAGGATGGTTGCTCAACCACAGGACGTCAGATTACGGCCACAGCTGGGTATGTTCGATGCAGTCTCTACGGGTCTTGCCGCGATTCTAGGTGCAGGTATCTTCGCAGTGATTGCACCTGCCGCAGCAATCGCTGGACCTGCTCTACTCATTTCCCTAATCATCGCCGCCTTCGTTGCATTCTGTAACGCGCTTTCATCAGCCCAGCTGGCAGCTGTTCTTCCACGTTCTGGAGGTACGTATGAGTTCGGGCGTCGCATGCTTGGTCCTTGGTGGGGATTTTGCGCGGGTTGGATGTTCCTGACCGCTAACACTGTTGGTCCCGGTGTGATCGCGCTTGCCTTCGGTTTTTACTTTCACGCTGTATTGGTTGCGGTTCCAGCGCGGACTGCCGCGGTTGTGGCAGTACTGGTTATGACATTGTTGAATGCGGTGGGGATTCGCCGTTCCGTGCATGTGACTGACGTGGTAGTGATCATGTCAGTTCTATCCTTACTGGCGGTGTTCGTGATAGGCCTCCCGTCGGCACAAGCCGTTAACTTCACGCCTTTTGCGCCAAATGGAGTGGTTGGAATCGTACAGGCGACTGGTCTGCTCTTCTTTGCGTATACAGGTTACAGTCGGATTGCCACTTTAGTGGAGGAGGTGCGTAATCCTAAGCGTACTATTCCGCGCGCGACGGTGGTGGCATTGGGAACCGCTGTAATTCTGTATCTTCTGGTGTCTGCTACGGCTCTAGGCGTGTTGGGTGCGGCGCGGTTGTCGCAATCGCTGTCACCACTCGAGGCTACTTTGACCGCGGTTGGCAGCGGTGCTGGAGTTGCCATAGTAGCTGCGGGCGCGTTGTTAACCACGTTCAATGAGGGTCTCTCAGATCTGCTCGGCGTTTCGCGTGTTGCGTTTGCCATGGGGCGCGAGGCGGATTTGCCGAGTAGTCTGGCTCAGCTCGGCCGGGGGGAGAATCCTTGGCGTAGTGTTGTATTCGTGGGTGTGATTGCGATGCTGGTTGCTGCGTTCGCTCCCTTCGGGGTTGCAGTAGCGGTATCTAGCTTAGGGACGCTGTTGTACTACACGGTGACCAACTTATCCGCGCTAAGGCTGACGGTTCAGCAGCGAATGTTTCCGCGTTTGCTCGCGATGGCGGGCCTGGTTGGCTGTCTTGGTTTAGCATTGGCTCTCGGACCTCAAGACATAGGCATCGGACTTGCGATTCTTCTGACAGGCATAACCTTTCGCAGTTTAAGACTGGTGGTCAGAAAGAGAATCAAGCGAACGTGAATATGCAAAATGTTTGAACTGTCGTTTTCGCGCGGGTGGGTCTGCCGATGCGCGCACACACAAAATACGACTACGGTTCAAATTTGGCTGCCCGCACCACTAGAGGCATACACACAGAAAATTATGTGTGATTAATGGTCAGAAGAACTTTTGCTGCATGAGTTATTCCATCACTGTGTCCCGTTATAGTCAACGTAAATGATCCTGCGGTCATGTTTGTTGTAGACGTTACTAGGAGGATTGAGATGAAGGTCGGTGGCGCCTCTGGAACGCTGAAGACACCACTTGCGCCGGAAGGCAAACCTGATACAGTCAATGAAACCTGCGAGTTGAAACCATTGAGACCAACGACATTCACATTATACGAGGCCGACTTACCTACAGGCGACACCGTCCGCGATGATGGATTAACACTAATCTGAAAATCGGCCCCCTGAGAGAACACTAAGCTTGCTGTGAAGCCCGAGAATACGTAGATCACAAAGATTAGAATAAAGGTGGTCTTGGAATTCAAGAGAGTCACCAGTGTGAGGAAGACGCGCTGTCCACAAGCATGTGCATAACCGTATCTACGCGTGTTCTATGCGTTCTTGATTTCTGTTCCAGGCACATTGCGACCATAGTCCTCAAAAGTCTGATGGATTATGAGCATAATTCACGATCATTAAGTGACGGCACGGAACTCACATGCATTCGCATCAACAATTCCAAACATGGTTCAAATTCTCAATTACAATAAAGTCGGCTCAAGATTGCAAAGTTGCGTTGTTTCGCTTATCTTGTTAGATAATTTAGAGAGGTCGAGCGTTCAGGTCATTGTGAGTACTCGGCAGATGAATACTCTTCATGCAAGTCTTGAATTGGGTACTTGGCACGTAGAACCAAGCAGTTCTCATCCAAGATGGACCCGCTCTCCTCTTTCCTAACCAGATTGAGTAGGACGAAGCTCAGGCGACCCAGCTTGGAAGCTTTCAACTCAGGCACACCATCATCGCTCACACCACATCTCAATATTGTGGTGTGCCCACATGAGTATTAGTCCAATCTCACAGGCGTCATAGTACGCTAAATGACTCATGGAACTGAACTCTATTCTGCAAACTCTTGGCTCCAACCTTGAACGATATACGGAGCGGAGTTGTTTACCAGTGATTCATGTGGAGCGACGATATGGCGCGGATCGACAGTGAGAACTGGATATCACACTCGACAGCTACGTCTCACTCGATAGAGATGGAAACTGAACAACGGCCCTTTCCCCTAACGAGGCTAACGTCAGAAGTACTGGCGGTTGCAAACAATTCGGAACCACATGACAAGATGCCTGAAGTTCCCGATAATCCTGTAAAGTTGAGTCTACGAAAGGTCCTGGAAGAAATACTAAGAGCGTTGGCTAATACCGCTGATAGCAGACAGTATTACTTCCTTGCTCGATATTCAGACGAGAACGAGAGCTCCGAACCAGATCCTGAGTTAGATTCCTGCAGTCTATAAGATCCCTTCGAGAAACTCCGACGGCTCTCTTCGAGTCTAGGTAGGATTACGAGAATCATCTGCTGAATAGACAAAACATGTAACTTCACGTGACATGCTGAGATGACAGTGAGGTTCAGCTAAACTCAACAGTTCTCTAAGCAGAGTCAGTGATAAAACATGAGAAGTTCTCCGAAGAAACGGACTACTGCAAGAGAACGAAAACTAGAAGAGAAAATCTGCGAACTAGAAGAGAGACTTGCCAGCTCAGTCTCTAAAACCGACTACGAAACGTTGAGATTCAATTTGCAATTAGAGATCAACGACCTTCAAACAAGATTATCCAACTCAGTACCAAGAGCAGATCTAGACTATGTGAAGAGCGAGTTACAGCAAGTAACCGACCTTGACGGAAGAATCGTCAGAATCCCAACCGAGGAAACGGAGGAACTTAAGACTCGAATCTCAGAACTCGAAAAGCTCCTAAGATCAGCACACGGGAATGACATGGAACATAATGACAGAGCGACATCTGAAATGGAATTCAGATTTGAAGAACTCCAGCACGCGCTGTCAGAAAGCAGGAAGGAAACAGACGTACTGAAAGAGAAGATACGTCAAATGGAACTCCCAATAGAGAATCGTGCTAATAATGATGGGCCCGAATACACGGATTCAGACAATGCTGACGATTTGGAAACCGATTTCGAAGAACAAACAGGAGAAACGCGCATTCAATCTCAAGTCGAAGATGAATAAGATCAACTGGGTATTCAGTTGTTTGTTGAACAATCTAGCAGAACGGAGTTATTAGATCAGTCGTTGTGCACCGAGGTAAAGGCAGTAATTGGCTGCCGGGAGTATATGCGAATACGAAAATCCGACAAGCTAAGTGCCTCTGAGGGATGCTTGAAGAAGAAGTCAGGCTTCAACTGGTGCAGCTCTTTTCTGTGCATTGACCCCCACCTGGCTGCCGCGCCTTTAACACCAGCATTCCAAGAAGCTCGAATATCGTTCGGATGGTCACCCACGTAGACGGTCTGATCAGATTCTGCACCGATCTTTTCCATTGCTATTCTGAGCCCCTCCGGATCCGGCTTAGGCTGACCAACGTCATCAGCCGTCACGACAGTGGTGAAGAACCGTGAGAGCCCGTATCGGGTCAGCGTATGCCTTGCTATTTGTCCATCTGCCCCGGTACATACAGCGAGCTTGACTCCTCTCGCGGTCAATGTAAACAGAAGACCACGAATTCCAGGGAAGACTCGAGTTCCAGAAATGAAATGGTGCCTATAATGGGCATGATAGCGCTCTATTCCCCGCGGAACCGCTGCGCGCGGCATAAAATTGGTCAACTGTTCTTCAAGCGTTCCACCCGGAATGCTCAACGTTTCTACGGTGGCCAGAGGCCTTTTCAGGAATCTTCCTACCGCATGGTTAAAGGCCCTAAGGTTGAGCTGAAATGTATCAACAAGTGTTCCGTCCATATCAAAGATTACCCAAGGAAAGACGGGTTGGAGAAGAGAAGGTTGAGAAGTTGAAGGATCAACGCCAACCAGTATCGTTGCCAATTCGATTCATAGATTGGACTCCGTTGTGAATTATGAGATTGCTTCACACTGATTCCGTGAAGGAACGATACTCACATGTAACCCGTTTGTTCCTGCAATGGCTGATCCTCCAACCCGGTGGCTTCGATCTAGGTAGTCATGCTAATTGTGCAGATCCCGTATTCGCACGAGTCATGATCACCCATTTCACACGGTTCACAGTCACAGGCACAATCGTAGTTGAACTCTTGAACAGAGGCCTTGTCTATCATCCAGAATCACCGACTCTTGGTTGGTTGGAGTAAACAACTGATTTTAGATGAAACTCACGATCATCTCGGTCCGTTACGTGAACCTATATGTTGCGTGTGGTTCTCCCTGAATCTGTTCCTAAGAGGCTTGGCTTCCTCTGCGTGCTGGTTCATTGAACTCGCGTTTTTCAACGCTAACTTTTGCCCCACAATCGGGGCAATTCCAGACTCCCGTGTAGACCATTCTTCTCTTACAATTTAGGCAGTAGACGATGTGATCACGTGCTAGAATCTGCTTAGATACATCCGGTGGGGATCGTCGTTTCTGCTCATCAAGCATTGGTTTGATTTCAATAGCCAAACTGAATCTTCTAGTCAGCGGTAATGCTGTGGACGCTTCAAACTTTCAATTGTATAATATTACTTCCGGTTTCTCGCGTTTCATGTAGACATCTATAATACTACGTGAAGCATATCCACCGCCTTTAACCCCTTATACCACAGCTTGTTGCAGGGAAAGCAGTTGACAATGGTTATCCCGCAATGCTCGTCCTGCGGCGCTGAATGTATCAGCTATTGCGGATATTGCGGCCGGTGTACACTATGCTGCAAGAGGAAACAGTATTGTTAGATACTGGCCTCTTCATGCTTAGGTTCGTCTGCAAGCGGTAGATAGGCGTAGAAATAATCTTCTGAACTCCTACCTAGTGCTTCTGAAATTGAGATAAGGAGTCTAAGAAGCACATCTACTATTCTGCGCTTCACTGAATCTGTAGACTTCGACTCAACGGAACCGTCCTGCCAATGCCGGCCCTCTGCTAGATTCCGGGCCGTCCGAACAACACTCAAAGAAAAAGAAGGGAGCCGGTACAGCTTGAGGTAAGTTCACTTGCTTCTCATTCACTCATTTACTTCACGATTCACTCTTTGAACACATTGGAAAAACTGTATGATACTGAACTCTATAGGGTATCGTGTGAATCGCACCGGAACATCTCATAACTGGACGATGTGACCATGACTTTGAGGAGTCAATGAACCATGATACACATTGTACATTTCACGCTGGAAGTCTTCTGTCAATGGGTACGGATTAGCTGGTATAATTGCGCATTCTCACTTGGCATACCCATAGCTCCACCGAATCTACTGTCAGTTATTCCGTAAGGAACCGCTAGAGCAATTGATGGACGCCATCGCGCCCCTCCACTTTTCTTTACCAATGCAAGTGGCAACCATTAGTTCCAGTCACCCACAGTGAATATGCAGATCCGTATTCGCAGGATTTGTGATACGATGTTAGCATAGTCCAGAATCCTACGCTGTCGCTTAGTGGTGATGTGACGTTACTAGTCGTCGTTCGTGTGTGTGGGTCTAATGGTGCGCACACACAGAGGAGATCGACTACTTGCATTCGGGGCAGGGGACGTCGCGCGGTGTAAGATGACGTGGAGAGAATTTGTTTTTGTCTACTGCTTCAAGGTGATGTTGTAGTCTTCTCCGAGAGTGAGTTCCCGCCATTGGCCGTCGAATCGCATGCTTCTCAAGCTTCTGATTCGAATGAGGTTTCTAGGTGGATTGGATTGGGCGTCCAGCTTGAGATCAATTACTCCATCAGCAGCTACTTCCAGCTGCTTATAGACGGAGTCTGGATGTACGCCCAATGTGATGCCCGCAATAGTCGTGGACTTCGTTAGATAGGCACTCGGTATGCCGCGGGTAAGCATGAATTCGAGCCACGCTCGCTCGTCGTTGAATCGGGCGAGCGTAGAAACGTTGTCCACGATTGTCAGAAGCTCGGGCACCGGTCCTGCTTGCATCACTTCCCTCGAGTAGAGTATGCTCAGATCGCCTGCTTTGAGTGATTTAGCGGCGTATTTTTCGGTCGATCTTCGACCTAGCGTCATCGTGTAGCCATCGAAGATTACCAACCGCTCGTCTTTCTCAAGCGCTTCGTCAATTCCCAGCCTTCTCAGTTGCATGCGGACTGAGTCTGGGGGTTGCGCGTTTACCAAATAGGTAACGGCTCCACCCGTCTTCAGCCATCCTGCTGTGATCGTCATAGAGGCAGCGTACCATTGCGATGCAGGATCAAACTCCACCATTAGAGCCGATCCTGCGGGAACGGAATCCGTCATCATTTCCTCGATAAGCGGGAGTCGTGGCAATCGTCGTCACTAATTAATGCTTTACGAGCTAGAAGTTCTGGCTTTCGGTTTTTCTGGGGGGTACAGTGGTGCGGGCAACCGAATTTGAACAGTCGTGTGTGTGCGCGCACCACTATACACACATGAAAACATTCAATTTACGATCAGAGCGTGAGCTTCATCTCATGCTCTCCCTCAAGCATCTTACCGGTTTCTGTGAAACCCATCTTTGCATAGAACGGTTGAGGTGACCCCTCACCCTTAACGTAGCATGTGTGAAGTTCCTTTGCCTTCGGGTTCTGCCTGATCCGCTCAAGGACCAGCTCCAGTGCCTTTCTGCCGTAACCTTTTCCTTGAAACCGTTCATCTAGCATGAATCGCCACAGGAAATATATGCCATCAGTCAGATTCTCCCAAAGCATCACAAAACCAATGGGCGTCTCGTCCGCGTAGATCGCGCGAAACCAAGCTTCCTTCGAAAAGTACGCTTCGGCCATTGATACGGCATTGGGAGCAACGAACTGTTCTTGCTTCTTTGACACATGCAAATTACAGATTGTCCTGACGGTATCCCGTGTGACCTCGCGTAACGTGACCTTTGCATTTGAAATTGGATTCTCGTCTGATGATAACATTGCCAGAGCAGAAAGGTTAGTGATGTATTTGACCCCTGCGTCGCATGCTAGATGCCGTTTTGTGTGTGTATAGTGGTGCGGGCAAGCAAATTTGAACCGTCGTCGTTCGCCCAATTTCGTGTGTGTGTGCGCACCATGATAACCGAACACAGGAAGACGCAAAGGTCCTAAATGTTCACGACATCAGAAGAATACTTGATCATCATTGGTCGTTCTGTAAGAAAAGAAGCAGACAAGAAACCGGGGATTCTGTTTCATGCTTATATCTTTGCATACAATCGCAGGGTTGCAG
>DATKOK010000124.1:0-17319 GCA_035524675.1 Candidatus Methylomirabilota bacterium
GATTATCACAGAACCCTCGGTTGCGGAAATGAAACGCAACGAATAGAATTGAAGAACATAAAGAAACGTGACCCCGATGAGACCGAGGAATGAGAAACTCCAGAAATCATTTACTAACGCTGATTTGATTGATGATCGTGAAGATTGCTGAAATGATGTAATGGCGATAAGTATCGGAGTGGCTATGCCGAATCTTGCAAGAGCCAGCGCGATTGGCGGGATCTCTAGCAATGCTAGTTTTATGAAGATGAACGAACCTGCCCAAATGCAAACAATCGTACCTGCCATGGCGACAGGGACGATGTTCTTGCTCGAGGTCGTTGTTCTTCCCGTTCCTAAGAGCTCGTGATTTGGAATTTCGATTTAAACGATGAGAGCGGTTTTCGTCCAGATCTGACTAAGCTGTTGCATCTAGGTCAACTTTGGCTTTTCTCCTTCGAACGCCGCGAAGCGGTTATGCTGGATGATTATTCGGATCTCGCTGAATTTAGTATCGAAAGCCCTATGAAAACTGTGACTGCTCCCACGAGGCCTTCCATAGTGATTTCGCCCAAAATGTAGTATGAAAGTAATATCAGCGGGATTACCTCAGCGTTCGCTAAGATCGCCACCATGGTTTCTTCAATCCTAGACTGTCCAGATGTTAACTGATATGATCTCAAAGCGAGAACGACTCCGCCGAGCACGAAGACTCCAGCGAGTATCGGGTACGAAGCTCTGATTTGGGAAAAATCGGGAAAGGGGAAACGTAGGCCGAAAAGTAGGTACCCCACCGCCGCAACTACGAATGATGCCAGAGAATAGTTAAGGCAAACAGTTGGGACATTCTCGTCCTCCTTCTTTATTGCAACGAAGGAAAAGTATGCCCAGGCTCCGAAGCCTATTGGCATTATGGGCGCTATGACAAGAAACTGCCAGTTGATCGCAGAACTATTTAGAAGGTGCTTGATGCCTCCAACGGTGGAAGTGGATGCGAGGAATAATCCGACGACGGCTACAAGAATGCCCACAACCGCTATCGATTCTTGTCTCCCGGAGAATCTGGGTTTATCGACAACCAAGATTATGAGAAAGAAAACAACCGACGCGAATGATACAAACGAAAAGACCACTAAGACCTGATTTGAGACTAATGTGTAGAGCATCATCATAGAGGCGATGTTAGATGTGGCCCCCGAAAGAAAGCCGTACTTAGAGAATGCCACACCTCGCTTTGTCGCTAAAACGATAATGATCGCGCAAATGAGGGCAGTCAAGTAGACTATTAGATTACTGACGAGGGGATGCTGAAACCCTGAAAGTTTGCCGAAGAAGCCATAAAACGCAAAGAAAACCGTCGATAGAGCTCCTATGAATAGCCAATTTGCTTTTCGCTGAGTGAAGGCGCTCAAGTCACATACTTCGAAAGAACATTGTTATATTTTCTGAAGTCGCGTCAGAGATATCCCCTGGCTTTGAGCAACTCGGCGTTGAGGATTCCTCCTCCGGCTGCACCTCTGATAGTGTTGTGTGACAGGCCGACGAACCTGAAGTCTAGTACATTACATTCGCGGAGTCTTCCCACTGTCACCGCCATCCCTTTTTCGTTGTCTCTGTCTATTCTTGGTTGAGGTCTGTCTTCCTCATCGCGGTAAATGATTGGTTGAGTGGGAGCGAGTGGGAGTTTCAGTTCTTGAGGAAGGGCGGCGAACTGACGCCATGCGCGGATTGCTTGCTCCTTAGAGGGTTTCTTTTCTTTGAACTCGATGCTTACGCAGGCTGTGTGTCCGTCAAGAACGGGGACCCTGTTGCAATGTGCTGATATTTTCATCGAACTGCAATACTCGAATTTGCCATTTTCAATTCTTCCTAGTATTTTGAGAGGTTCTTTCTCCGATTTCTCTTCTTCACCACCGATGTATGGCAAGACGTTGTCAACCATGTCAAACGAAGACGGTCCGGGGTAGCCTGCTCCCGACAGGGCTTGAAGCGTTGTGGCAATCACTCGGCTAACGGGATACCCCTCTCTCTCGAGGGCGTGAATTGGCAAGAGATAGCTCTGGATACTGCAGTTTGGCTTCACAACAACAAACCCTTTCTTCCAGCCATGATTCGCTTTTTGGGTCGGTATCATCTCTAGATGACTGTAGTTTATTTCCGGAACCAATACGGGGACGTCTTCCGTCCATCTGTGCGCTGACGAGTTTGATACGACGGGGATGTCGTTATCTGCGTACTTGTTCTCTAGATCTCTAGTTGCTTGCTTGTCAAGCTCGAGCGCCGAGAACACAAAATCGCATCTGCCTAAGGCTTTGCTTACCGCATTTGCGTCCTCGACGGTGAGTTGTCCGACATCGGTCGGTATTCTTGACTGCATATGCCACCTTCCTTCAACAGCTTCCGAATACTTGATTCCTGAGGATCTTGGGGAAGCTGCAACGTGGGCTACTTCAAACCAAGGATGATGCTCGAGTAACTTGATGTACATTTGACCAACCATGCCGGTCGCACCCAAAATACCGACCTTCGTTTTGCCCGTCTTCTTCACCTGCAAATGCCATGCATGTTCCCTCTGACAATTAAGTCTCCGCATAGAAGTTTACCCATCATCAGCCGATCAAGGATAAGATGAAATTCTAGGCTTCGATTTCGTACGGGAGAGTAAAATGCGGTACAAACTTCTCGGCAGTACTGGCTTGCGCGTGTCAGAATTATGCTTAGGCACGATGACTTTCGGAGAGACTTGGGGTTGGGGCGCTTCAAAAGAAGAGTCCAGACTTATGTTGGATCTATTCGCGGATGCGGGAGGTAACTTCATCGATACCTCAGTCAACTATACGGACGGGACTAGCGAAACTTTTCTTGGGGAATTACTAGGCTTCCGTCGAGAGCGTTTCGTTGTAGCATCCAAGTACACCTTAACCAAACCAGACGATTCTGATCCGAATGGTGGTGGCAACAGCAGAAAGAACATGATGAAGTCCGTGGAGCGCAGCCTCAGAAGGCTTCGAACAGACTACTTGGACATACTCTACCTGCATATGTGGGATTACATGACTCCAGTCGAGGAGGTCATGCGGGGGCTCGATGACCTGGTGAAGTCGGGGAAGGTTCTGTACGTGGCTGTCTCAGATACTCCCGACTGGATTGTCGCGGAAGCTAACACACTAGCTAACCTACGTGGTTGGTCGCGGTTCGTTGGCTTGCAGGTCCCGTACTCATTGATGGACCGAGCGGTTGAGCGCGCTTTGTTGCCTATGGCGCGCCACTGGGACATGGCCGTCATGCCCTGGGGTCTGCTTGAGTCTGGAGTATTGACTGGAAAATTCTTATCGAGGAGCACTGGGCCCACGCGAATTGATCAGAACAAGCTCGAATTGAGTGAGAAGGCGCATGCGGTAGTCAGGGAAGTGCAGAAAGTCGCTCAGGAGAGCGGACGGTCGATGTCACAGGTTGCTATCAACTGGGTGCGTCAGCAACAGGACAAATCGCAAATCATACCGATCGTGGGGTCTCGAAACGTGAGGCAGCTAAGAGATAATCTGGGGGTCTTGGACTGGACCCTGAATGAGGATCAGCTCAAGCGGTTGGACGACGTGAGCAAGATTGACATGGGGTTTCCGCACGGATTCCTAGAGGGAAACGAATACATTTTCGGGTCCACTTACAACAAGATCGACAACCATCGCCGCTGAACAAAGGACCTTCTCAGCACATTTTTCAGAGCTCTAAACTAAGTCTGCAAAACCCTCGCGGGACATCCTGGGGGCGCCGTCTTATATCGTGTCCGCGTCATATCTTCTCCCCGAGCGGTACGAATGGCTGATACACCATCGACTCTCCGAAGAAAGCTCAAAATTCCTAACAGTCGCCTAGCTTACATCAACAAGGTCCTACTTGATCCCAAGAGTAGTCCCATTAACGACATACTTGCAGTCATCGCGAAGCACGGTTCAATCGAGGAGATCAATCGTAAGTCCGAGCAGGCGCGGAAACTCCCCAATTTGATGGCACGCCTCAGGAAAATGAAATCACCCTACGTGCCAGACCTCGAGTGGCTCTTGTCGGAGCGTGATAAGAAAGCTTTCATCAGTGTCAAAGACTATCGCCGAAGGGTACTTGGCGATCGAGCGGACTCGATGAAGTTCAAGAAGACGAACGCGGTCACTCTTGAGATAAGCGCGTTTCAATATTTCCCATGGATCATCGCGGAAGCGAGACAATCAATCGAAAAGAGAGAGCTCATGCCGGGAAGGTTCATTCGCGTACGTTACATGAAAGAGTCCGAGGCAGATCAAGGCGATCTGCTTGCAGGGATGGCGGCGATGCAGATCATCGGCGCGTCGTACGTGGATACGCTGGACACGAAAGGAACTGACGGCTCAAATGTTCACCTCGGTGGCCCGGAGACTATCACCGGTTATTTTGGCGGGATTGGTGAACCGAATGAGTATGCGCTCAAATGGCTTGATGAGTTTCTGTACTATTATGCAAATTATGGTATCTACCAGGCCTTGAACATTAACGCCGGAACCGTCATGATTGGTTTTCTCATTTACCTTCTCGGCGTTAATAATGAATTCAAAATTTCCGTGTTTGCGGGCACAGATAACCCGTATTTCGTTCTCTCGACGCTACTGATGGCAAAACTATTCGCTAGACCTGATGGTTCGACGCCACTGATCGGATTCAACTTGAGCAACTCTGTAAACAATAGGACGATCGAGATTTCAGCTGATATTCGCAAGTCATTCGGTTTTGAAGACGTTGTCCGGCTGGAGCACCATATCACGGAATGCTACAAGCATATTGTTCGCCAACCCTATGACCGCCGCGCCGAGCTCATAGAACTTGCGGGTCACGTTAAGAATATCTCAGCAAAACATGAAGGCGGGGATCCTGACGTGGAGGCAATACGCGAGCATCCATCTGATATTCTGGAGTACTTCCTCAAGAAGTCTGACGTGGAATCGCAGGGGTTGATGCCGAAGCTGCTCGCGAACTACATGGACAAACATGCAGCGTTGAATCGCACTGCCGAAGAATTGACGAAGCACGGGCTTTCGTTTGTTGCCGCCAAGAATCTCCACGCGTAGGTTGCGAGACACCTCCTTCGGGCCCTTGACCAGCCGTAATCTTCGGACGTTTAGATCTGCGGACTTGATGCTTTGCCCATAATGCGCCCTTTCTTGGCGTTGAGGTCCAGTATGAGAAAAGTGTCGTCATCAGTGTACGCGAAGGGTTTTTCTGACTTGAACCTGATGGAGGATGAATCCGCTTCAGTGATTGTGATGGGGACTGTTTGCATTCCCACTGTCGCATGGAATGGTCCCTCTCTCACTTCATCTGAATAGAACGGGCTTTTCTTGAACGAAAGGTTCAGATCTGTAGCTGTCTTTGCGATGTCGGCCGGGCATAAGAGTGATCCTCTCTTCATCTCTTCGATCGTGACGCCTTTTATGGCGAGACCGACTCGTGACCCCGCCTGAGCTTCCTCATAATCCTCGTCCTGCATCTGGATCGAGCGAACTATCACTTCCTTGTTCGCGGGCAGCAACATTAGCTTGTCATATTTCCTGACGATACCCTTCTTTACGAATCCAAGTATGACTTCGCCGACTCCTTTAACACTAAATGAATGATCGACTACGATGATCGTCGCTGAAGTAGTATCCCTCCTAGGTTGGAAGTTCCTCAGAACTTCAAGTATTCTGATCGGATCTCGCTTTCCAATAATGAAAGACTCGAGACTAGTGTTCTTCGTAAAAGTGGAGATTTGGTCAGAGTTTGCATAGGGGGACGTTACGGCTATTCCATTCGAGATACCCAAGGCATCAAGCATTACGAGCGTCTCGCCCAGCTCCCTGGTGATGCCCCCAAAATTGACGACAGCCGCATCTGTACTGGAGATTATCTGGCTCTTCGCTGATAGTTTGTC
The DNA here is from genome assembly GCA_035524675.1 of Candidatus Methylomirabilota bacterium. Taxonomy (GTDB): domain Archaea; phylum Thermoproteota; class Bathyarchaeia; order 40CM-2-53-6; family 40CM-2-53-6; genus FEN-987. The sequence goes on from DATKOK010000124.1 coordinate 5,918, forward strand.
CTCGACCGGGTACATGAAAGTAAAGATGCATTCATCCAATTTCCTGCTGAACATCGCGATATCGCTCTCAGTATTCTTCTTTCCCAACTCGCGACAGATTTCGTCATCATGAAAAACACCGACTGTGAGGTGCTTCATTACTTAGGATCCCATTCTCCCATTGTCACGATGCCAAGGAAATTGAGTATGCCTCGAGCAGACCGTTAGATTACCGCTTCGTAACTGTTGTGATAGTTTACTCGAGTCTCTTCACAATGTGATATCCGAACTTTGTCCTCACAATTGGTGAAATTTGTCCCTTCTGAAGAACGAATGCCGCTTGCTCGAATTCTTTGACCATTCGGCCTCTGCCGAATGTGCCGAGGTCTCCGCCTCGTTTTCTTGACGGACAGAGTGAAACTTCACTAGCGATGTTAGCGAACTTCTCTCCGGCGTTCAACCTATTCAAGACTAGTTGAGCGTCTTTTTCCGTTTTCACAAGGATGTGTGCGCAGTGGATTTGGCTAGTCATTTGCAATCACTCCCGCATCTTCTGGATGCCAAGATAAATCTACTGGGACGTCTTGTTCGGAATTCTGGAGGATTGGCAGCAGAATCGAATACCGTTCATGCTGGAGAGGGGCATCTCTCCTTTCACCCAACTCCCCTCAGACTTATGTGGGCATAATCTATATCTCAACTTGGCTTTGGTGTCTGGTACAGCTGAGGGGAGTCATTGAAGCGTTCGCGAATTGATATCTACGCTGCTATCCTAGGCTTCCTGAAGCGTCATCCAGACGGATGCCAAGTCACAAGGCTGTCATACGGAGCGGGTCTTCCGATTGATAGAATAAAGCTAATGCTTGACACTCTTGCCCGATGCGACCTGATAAATGTCCATGTTGTTGGAGTGCCATTGCAAGATGCTCTGAATCAACGTCGATACTATTCGATCACCCGGAAGGGCCTGGAGTTTCTTGATGCATACAAGAGGATACAAGAGTTAGTTACAATTCTCGAGAGCGAACCTCGCCATACGACCCGCAACTTTCCCATGGACTTCACAGATTAGATTTCGGTCCCTTAAGGTAATCACATATTGTGACTACCTTATGCAATCGTTGAACGTGCCCTGCCCTTTAATCGCTCAACATCCAAGCTGCTGGGTCAGGTGATAATGAAATGTTTCGAGATAGAATGCTTCACTGGGCTAGGTTAGTTGATAATTTCACATGTACCATGAACACTGCGATGGTCTTCGCGAAGAATAGGATGAACGTTTTCCTGTTCGCTAACACGCCACAACGCCCCGTGCCTATTCATCGGGCAACTCTTGACCCCTCCTTAGATATGGCAGCTGCTTACGTTCAAATCTCACGCCTAAACCGGTAAGTAGGAAAACAAAATTAATGCGTATGGAGAGATGAGTGGCGTTCAAGTGATCTCCAATGATGGTCGACTTCAAAGTCAAAACAGCCTCAGGCTATAATGTCGCGTACTTGATCCATGTTGGGGACTACTCAGGTCAAAATATGTGGCGGTCCGAATTCAGCCAGCTTGAGAGATGGGCCAAGACGCGGAGGCTTGCTACTGGTAAACGGATCATGTATTTCATTGACAAATGGGGAGAGAAACCTAAGAACAAACGTCGATCGGTGGCAGCACTTGAAATCAGAGGCAAAGCGGAACCCGAAGGTAAGATTCAGATCATGAAGCTCCCACGACAGAAGGTGGTGAGCATAAGCTTCGATCCCAACAAGGTGTCCAGCGATTTGGTTTATCATGGGCTCGAGAGCTGGTTAGAATCCTGCGCTTACAAGCAGACCGCGAGGTCAAGGGAACTCTATCGGGGCAATCCCTGGAAGAATGCACGCGCCTATGCTGATTGCGAGGTTCAAGTTCCCATAAAACGCAAGTGATAACGTAATCTCTCGGAATGCTTACTATTCTACGAGGCCTGAGGAACCTTGAGGAATCTTGGGATTCTAATATTCGACAACGTCGAGGATCTTGATTTCACTGGTCCGCTCGAAGTGTTTGGAACGACGTCTCATTTGAAGCCAGATTCTCTTCACCCGTTCACAATTCAACGTGAGGGTCGACAAGTGATGACGGTTAACGGTTTGAAGGTGACTCCTGACTACAGTTTCCGGAACTGCCCGAGATTAGAAATCCTCCTAGTGCCCGGGGGAATCGGTACACGAACTGAGATGAAGGATCCGGAAACCTTGGAGTTCGTCAAGCGGAATGCTACTAGCTGCGAACTTGTCCTATCTGTGTGCACCGGCGCGCTAGTTCTCGCCGCCGCGGGTCTTCTGCGCGGCAAGCGGGCGACCACTCACTGGGCCGCGCTTGAGGAGTTGAAGGCGTTTCCTGAAATCAATGTTGACCGATCGAGGTATGTGCGTGACGGTAAAATTGTGACTTCCGCTGGGGTTTCGGCTGGTATCGACATGGCGTTCTACGTAACAAAAGAGTTGTTTGGGGTAACGGCGGCTGAAGACGTGGCACGAGACATTGAATACCCCTTGCGATGAGGAGTTACAATTTGTGTTTTTGTCTTGCTTCTAGAACCATCTACCTATAAGCGGGTGTGTTGTTTTTAGAGCCGATCGACACATGAATCCTCTTGCATTCAATAATCGGGTAGCGCTGGTAACCGGTGGCAGCACGGGTATCGGTGCAGCTACCGCGGTACAGCTCGGCAGCAGCGGAGTCAAGGTTGCCATAAACTACAACAAGAGCGCCAAGGAAGCAGAAGAAGTGGCGCGTAAGGTAAAGTCAGCCGGAGGGAACGAACTATTACTTCAAGCCGATGTGAGTCAGGCTGACCAAGTGAACCGAATGGTGAAGAAGACCGTTCAGGAATTCGGCAAGATCGACATTCTCGTCAACAATGCCGGCGGTATAGTGAAGCGTCTTCCGGTAACCGACATGGATGATGCCCTGTGGGACTCGACGATGGATCTCAATCTCCGGAGCGTATTCTACTGCTCTAAAGCGGTGATTCCCATGATGATTCAGGCACGATACGGCAGGATTGTGAACGTCAGTTCTGTTGCCGCCTTCACGGGCGGAGGTAGACACGCCACCGCCTATGCTACAGCTAAGGCGGGGCTACACGGGTTCACTAAGGGGTTAGCAAAGGAACTTGCACCCTTCGGGATAACTGTAAATGTGGTCGCGCCAGGCCTGATTGACACTCCATTCCACGTGAAAGCTGAAACTGGAAGCTTTGACCAGTTCATGCCTGGGATTCCGATGAAACGAGCGGGGACTGCAGACGAAGTGGCCAGCCTCATTTCATATCTCGCCTCCGATAACGCAGGATACTCAACTGGTACTGTCTTCAACGTGAACGGCGGAATGTACTGAGTTCAACAGAACGTAGTCGGACTCGAACGGCGGTCCCATTTGCATACGATTGATCTTAGAAGCGATACCGTGACCCTTCCAACGTTTGAAATGCTCGAAGCGATGAGGTCCGCTGAGCTAGGCGATGATGTTTATGGTGAAGACCCTACCGTCAATCGCCTGGAGGAACTTGCGGCTGAGAAGATGGGCAAAGAAGCAGCTCTTCTCACGACGAGCGGAACCCAAGCTAACCTGGTTAGCGTACTGAGCCAGACAAAGCGCGGGGACGAAGTCATTCTGGAGCCTGAATCACACATGTACTATTACGAAGTCGGCGCCCTCTCAGTGCTCGGCGGTCTGATCCCTCGACTGGTAAGAGGTAACATGGGAGTGATCGCCCCTGCAGACATCGAGAAAGCGTTGAGGCCAACGGACATACATTTCCCGCCAACTAGTCTGGTTTGCATAGAAAATACTCACAGTCGCGCGGGAGGTGCTATGTGGACCCCTTCGCAGTCCAAGGCTGTGTACGACCTTGCGAAAAGTCGTGGATTGAATTTTCACTTGGACGGCGCTAGAATATTCAATGCCGCCGTCGCCCAGAATTTGGATCCTCGAGAGTTCACGAGGAATGCTGACAGTTTGATGTTTTGTCTCTCGAAGGGCTTAAGCGCGCCTATTGGATCTATGGCTGTGGGGGATCATGACTTTATTGTTCGCGCAAGAAAATACAGGAAGATGCTTGGTGGCGGAATGAGGCAGGCTGGTATTATCGCCGCCGCCGGAATAATTGCCATCGAGACCATGGTTCCTCGTCTTAGGGACGATCATGCTAATGCGAAAATGCTAGCCAAAGGGTTGGAGAAATTAGGAGTCCCAGTGAATCCGTCGGACGTACACACAAACATCCTCATTTATGATGTCAGTGCGCTGGGAGTAACGCCTGCAACGTGGATTTCGAAGATGGGCGAGTACGGAATAAAGTTCGGCGCAGTTGATAGTACCAGGGTCAGGATGGTCACTCATCGCGGAGTCGAGAAGAAAGATATCGAATACGTATTGGATGCTGCAGCGAAAGTTATCGACCAGCTCAGAATGGTTCGCTATTCATGAGGATCTCTGAGAGTTGTCTCGGTTGGATGTTACTGCCACTAACGATCAATGCAACGTTCTTCCCCTCTAATTGATCTCTTATCCTGAATGCTGCCGCCGTTGAAGCCGCACCTGCCAGTTCGGCAACTTGGCCGGTTGCGAGGAAAACCGTGGTCACAGCTCGTCTCAATTCATCGTCGGAAACGAGGATTATGTTATCTATCCATTTCCGGAGGACTCTAAACGGCAGATCATAAGCTTTAGCCGTGGCCAGACCTTCTGCTATAGTCTTTACCGGTTCCGCCGGTTTGATTGAGCCTTCTTTCCACGAGTTGTAAAATGCTGGGGCTCCTTCTGACTGCACTCCTATCACCTTAATCCTCGGGTCGAGAGTCTTGTATACGACGCATGCCCCAGACGCGCCAGAGCCTCCTCCTATAGGATTGATCACTACGTCAATGTTTGGTTGTTCCTCCAAGATCTCCAGGTGCATCGTGGCGACGCCTTCATGAAGAAGTAGTTCATTGATTCCGTGCACACAGATGTACCCTTTCTGGGCTGCAAGTTGTTCCGAGTACTGCAGAGCTTCGTCGAAGAAGTTGCCGTGGATTATGACCTCCGCGTCAAGCTCTTTGATGGCTTCGATCTTGATTTCAGGAACTCCTTTGGGCATGATTATTTTCACATTTATTCCGAAGAGTGAACCAGCGTACGCGATGGATTGAGCATGATTTCCAGTGGAAGCTGTGATGATTGTCTTTGTGACGTCGTGCCGTTTAATTCGTTCCATATAGTTAATGCCACCTCGGATTTTGAACGCTCTGGTAGGCTGAAGGTTCTCTAGCTTCAGATACAGCTGGCACCCGAGAAGTTTCGAAAGGCGTCTCGAATAGAAGAGGGGTGTTGGCTTCAGGTATCTACTTATGATCTTCCTAGCTTCGTATACGCCTTCCAGCGTGGGAATTTCCTCAGAACTCATAGCGCCATCATCAGTGTCTATGGCTGATCAATCTTTCCGTAGCATTAACCGCGGTCTCGATGCCTACTGACCATAGTGCCAGTTGGCTACACTCAAACTGGAACCACATCCCAACAGCCAGGTATATAGCTCAATTACGGTGCTTGAATGGAATGAATTTTCATGCGAAACCGCTACTCGATATATTGTCTAGCAATACTCGCGCTCTGTCTTATTCCAACGTCAATGAACGTGTTTGGTGACTATCAGATTCCTTTCGAAGGAATGAGGTTAGTGTACTACACTCAAACGACCCAAGCGTTACTGCAGCAAGCTGGGTTGGCAGCAAGAGGGTGGATAACGTTGACCTTTCACGATCTCTCTATGAACTCTTCAAAAATGGATGTCAACGTTAACGCGACTGTTACGGAAAGTGGTAATACTCTTCCTGAGAATCTGAGCACAACCACGCAATTCCCAACGGACAGAGATACGCTGTTGTTCCTCAGAAACGGTGGTCAACAGAACTTAGAAATCTATGCGGGTGCAGCAGGGCAGGCAATTCAAGTAATCCCAGGCTTCAGCTTCCAGATACCTCGGACCTGGGAATTGCACGATCAAGCCATTGCGAAAACGACTATCGGAACGTTCTCAGTGTACCGTTATCACACGTCCCTCGGTTCTGGGAGTACGATGCTTGATTTCTATGCGTCCTATGACAAATTGAGACAATTATTGGTTTACGGAGAAACTTATGCGACGGAGGGTGGCGCGAGTGTCTTGGTGGAGACGCTGGAGTTGCGTGATACAAATGTCCAGTTTTCGACCCCTCAGTCGCAGTCGTCTCAATGTGTTATCGCGACGGCGGCCTACGGTAGTGAACTGGCTGGCCCAGTGCAGTTCTTACGTAACTTCAGGGATATCGACGTGGATCGGACTTTTCTCGGTCATAGTTTTCTTTCCGCTTTTAACGCGTGGTACTACTCGTGGGCGCCATCTATCGCAAAGTTAGAGTCGGGGAATGCGGCGCTTCGGGCAGCTGCCAGGACGGCGATTGTTCCGCTTCTGGGCACATTGTACGTCAGTTCCATATTATTCGGCCAGCTTCACTTCGCTCCAGAAGTTGCAATTCTTATCTCGGGAATCATGGCGAGTTCAATGTTGGGAGCCATCTACCTTACTCCCATTACTTTGACGGTTTTGCATTGGAGGAGAAAGCACATCGGAAGGTCAACGGTTGCGATGCTGATTCTCTTCGGCTTATTTCTGACGTTGGCAGGTACTCTCGGTCATGGAACGACTGGCATCATCGAGAACCTTACGTCGTTGACTGTTGTTGAGTCGGCTTTGCTCTCAACCGCTTTAGTCGCGTATGGTATTCAAGCGATCAATGGAGCTCGCTGAGGCTAGGTCCCTCCTTCTTTCCTCGTTCCGACGAATCTTGCACGTGCGGTTGAACGATTCTTTGATGTTTGTGTGAACCGCTTATGTTATGGGGAACGTCTTCTTTCTCTGCGGAAGTGTCACTTTAGTTATGTCTGCCACATATCTTCCGAAGAGTTCAGGATGTTCAGTATGGATTGGGAAGAGCGTCTTGGGAGAAATCTCTCTGATTGCTCCTTTTAGTTCGGTTGGCATGATGTGTCCGGAGCAGTGTATGTGATACATTGGTAGACCGAAATGGTCAAGCCAATTCACGAATTTGTCATACTCCATTTCCATTTCTTCATTGAATGGCTCGGACGACGAGAGTATGAAACTGCTGCCCGATTCAGGCTGTATGTCCAGTAGTTCTTTCAGATCGGAGAATGAAGTGGCCAGGATAACTTGTTGCTGTCTCCTTCTCACTTCATGAGCGTCGATCACGTTCGGAAGCTCCAGTATGGTTTGTTCCCATTTGTAGTACTGCTTCTTCTCTCGTCGAAATATCAGAAAATCAGATGACTTCACGTCGGGCAGATCAAGATGTTCATCGGCGATCAGTTTGTTCAGGATGTAAGCTTGCCTTAACGAAACTGCAAGTTTTCTATGGTTTTGTTTAGCCACTTCGCGTAAGGTCTTAGTGCGGTCAACGTCTGTGTTTCGGAAAGTAGCAAGAATGAGGTTTTGTGACATCACAACGACCTTGTTGATCTTATCTTTGACTTCTTGTTCGGTTGAAAAGTCCGCTCCGATCAGGTTGGTCCCTTCACAGAGCATTACTTTGGGCTTCGCTAGCCTGGCAGTGTTGATGAAATCTTGCGTTAGTTGTGGCTTGGTCCCGTGTATTCGGAAGTCGCCCGAGTAGACTACCGCCCCTTCCGACGTGTGTATGATTAGTCCGTATGAGCCCGGCACGGAATGATCGACGTGTACTGGTTCAATCTCCACTGAGCCTACTCGAATCTTGTTTCCTGTTCGAAAGGTTTTGAACTGCAATCCTTCAAGATCGTTATCGAACCCCTTGGGTGAAATTTCCGCAAATGTCTGGAGGATCGTGGCCGTAGTTACCCCACAGTAGACCGGGATCTCCCGATTCAGGAATGAGATGTAGGATGAGTGATCTGTGTGTGAATGCGTCAGTATGACCGCGTCGATGTTTGGTGGGTCGTCTTCGAACTTGTATGCACCTTGAATGTTTGGTAGTAAGCCGAACTCGAGGAGTCCTCTCTCATCTCTCGGAGAAAGCCAAGGTTCAGAGTAGAATTTCGAGCGTTCACTGAAATTCATCCCAAAATCGAGGAGGATTCTTGTATCTCGGTCTTCCAGGAGGAACTTGTTTCCGCCGATCTCTCCGACGCCACCGTAAAAGGTAATTTGAACCGAGCGCTGTCACCCGGATTTTGTATGGAGTGGTCGAGTTATTCAATTAAGGGGTGCGTGCCCGTTTCGGCTTTGACTGTTCTTCAGTCTTATCTCCCATCGGAATTGTTTTCCCGTCTGGCGTCATGCAGGCTTTCACCCTCATGCGACCGGTTTTCTCGTCTATCTCCATGATTAAGCGGAATCCACATTTGCATTGCCATTGGTCGTTGTACTCATGCAAGTGTTCGTCGGAGGACCGACGTGGCATATGCTCTCACGAGGAGTGATTGTGTAGTGCTTATTGAGCCTTATATCTGGTCGCTGGCAGGCTCTGAATTATCTTTTGAGTCGAGGCCTTTTATGGACGAAGCAGATTGCCGTGCAAACCATCACGCCTAGAAACAATCCTGCTGGCAGAGTCGGAAATTCTGGAATGCTGAAGCCTTGGGGAGCCCAAGCTATGCCTATGCTGCCTCCTACGGAACTAAAACCGTCGTAGTAAAGAGTGTAGCCATATCCGATGAGCATGCAGGGTTGCTCTACGCCGCCCGAGTCCCAGCTCCCAGGCTCTCCGACATCGAGCAGCAGACCTGACCTGGTCCACGTCGCCCCGTCCGGTGAAGTGGCAAATCCGATTCTTGGGCTCTGATAGCTTTCGTTCAGGGCGGTGTACCAAAGGCCGAAGTTCTTGCCATCATAAAACGCTGAAGCTGAATAGACTGCTCCCGAGTCCCATGTGTCCGGGACGGTTGATGGCGAGAAGACGGGATGAGGCCATTTTGTCCATTTGATTCCATCATATGAGATTGCGTACAGAATTCTTGTTGTCTGACTTGGGTCGGCTTGGCTCTTTCCAGTGTACCACATATTGTACGTGTTGTTGAGTCTGACTACGAAGGGGCTTGCGAGTACCAGTTGGTCGATAGGGGTAGATCGCAGCACGGGGTTACCATCATACTTAACCCAGTTTATTCCATCTTGGGATGTTGCGAGGCCTATTGCCCCGTTTAGGAATGAAACGTGGTTACTTCCTCCATACCACATGAGGAAAAAGCTCTCGTTCTTCTGCAGGACTGATCCTAGGCCGAGTTGGCTACTATCGAATGACCCTGGCGGGCCATGCGTCAAGACCGGAGTCGGATATTTCGTCCAGGAGACGCCATCAAGTGACGTCGCGTATCCGATCGCCGTACTCCCCGAGTGACCACCGAGGTACCACATTCTAAACATCTTGCCGTCGTACAGCACTCTAGGAGCGATGGTGAAGTCTTGGTCCCAGCTACCTGGCGTTGGCGTAAGGATTGGGTTCTTGCTGTACTTGGACCACTCTTGTTGATCTGCATGAGCGAGTGGGAGTGGTTGTATCAACGCAGGTAATAGAAATACGAATGCCAGCAGTAGAATTGCTTTAGATCTCAGCGGCTCCTCACATCGCTCTGTGATATACACGCGCATAACATGATAAGTTCTACCGTGAACTGTCCCAGCAAGAGTCGTTGGGAGGAAACATTCTCGTTCTAGAGTTTTCATCCCAAAAGCACTTGATCAAGATACGTCACTACTGTGCGTGGCGTAGGTCGTTTGGCTGAGAAGGTGATGTACTGGGAGCGTCAGATGGAATGTATCTCAAGAGACGAGCTGGCGTCTGTTCAGTTGGGGCGCCTCAAGTATATTGTAAAGTACGTATACCGCAATAGTTCGTTCTATCGTAGAAAATTCAAGGAGGCAGGTATGAAGCCTTCCGACTTGAGGCGGTTGGGTGATCTTGAACGTTTCCCCTTCACCTCGAAGGAAGATCTGAGGAAACACTCGTATCCCTACGGTGGGGAATTCCTCTGCGTTCCTAGGCAGAGAATTGTTTGCTGGCACATGACCTCGGGAACTACTGGGAAACCGACGGTTAGTCCCTACACGTACCGGGATTACGAGCTGTGGATGAATGTGATGGCTAGATCCTACGTAACAGCGGGCGTGAAGCCTGGCGACATCATCATGAACATTTACGGATATGGCTTATTCACAGGTGGAATGGGCTTCCACCAGAGCGCTCAACTAGTAGGCGCAACGGTGATTCCGTGGAGCGTTGGAAGAACAGAGGCACTGGTAGAAACACTAAGGGATTTCAAGGCAACTGTTCTGACCGGCACGCCGTCTTATCAGTATTATATTTCAGAGGTTGTTCGAAGATTAGGGTTGGATCCGGACGAAGATCTCTCGTTAAGAGTCTCAATTCCGGGAGCGGAAATGTGGACGCAAGAACTGCGGGAACGAATTGAAAGTGGATTGGCGCTGAAGTCTCATGGTGGCGGCGCAAGGAATGTCTACGGTGCAACAGAGCTTTGCGGTCCAGGTCCAGGTCAGGAATGCTTGTTTGAAAGCGGCTTCCATTTTTGGACGGATCACTGGTATCTCGAGATTGTTAATCCTAAGACTGGCGAATCCGTGTCAGAAGGAGAAGAGGGAGAGATGGTGATCACGACGTTGACTCGGGAGGGAATGCCTCTGCTTCGCTATCGTATGGGAGATATCACTATGATCGATGAAAGTCCATGTACTTGTGGCAGAGTAGCTTACCCGAGATGCAAATGGATACGGGGTCGAGTCGACGACGTTATACACATCAAAGGAACTAAGGTCTGGCCCTCTGTCATTCAGGAAGCACTCCTGGAGTACCCGATGATACGGGAGTATCAAATTGTAGTTGACCGAACGAAGCCAGTACATGACCTCATCGTAAAGGTTGAAGTTGCAGATAATTCTGACCTAAGCCTGAAGAAACGGATCGAAGCGTCCCTTCATCGTCGGTTGTTCATCCAACCAGAAGTGGAGACCGTCAAACCTGGGTCACTACCGAGGTTTGAGGGAAAGTCGAAGAGAGTTGTTGAGAAGGAGTGATGAGCTTATGAGGCGTACGAGAAGAGAGCGATCAGCCTCTCTGGCTGAATCCGATCTATCGCGCATGAAAGGCTTGCTGCGGTCGGTTGAGAGGTCACTAATGCGAGCCGAAGAGTTTTCGAAACATAAAGGGTTTCGAAACTGTGAAAGAACGCTGCTGCACATGATTAGTCATGCGCAGACCCTGAAGGAGAGTCTGAAGTCTAAAGAACCGGGGTTTGCGTGAGCACGGATGTTCGTGACAAAGTAACTTGCTAGAGACGTACGTCAGATCGTGCTAGGCTAGCGGTAGAACGACGAAGATCAGTACGTCCCATAATGCATGGGAGATGATCCCGGG
>DATKOK010000125.1:0-4944 GCA_035524675.1 Candidatus Methylomirabilota bacterium
GCAAGAACCAGTCACTGCAGTTGTTACCTGCAATGTCTGTCCCTCCCCCACGATAGGAGGTCCAGTCGGTGCAATGTTGACAACGTTACATCCCCCCAGAAACTGTGAGTACACAAGGGGTGAATCACCAAGAACAACGAAGATCCCAGCTAACAGCAAGACAAGAAATAGCTGCGGTTTCAGATGTCTATGCAACTTGCTCTGCAACCTGCTGTTTGGAATAACGAGACGGTGTTAATGAACACATGGTTCACGCGAAGGGCCATCAGATTGAAATGATCACCAAAAAGGTATGAATGTATGGTTTCATTGTCTGGCATTTCTAAGGACGGCGCCAATTCCTTGGATCAGGATGGATAGGTCTCCACCAAGCGAGATCATTCTGAACCCACGCTGAATATCCCTCTGAACCGGACCAGTCGGTGCCAAAAGTCCAGGTGCAACGCCATGAGCTTCGCAAGTGGAAATAATCCTCTCAACTGCACGCTGGAACGCAGGATTTTCGAACTGGCGGAAAATGCCCAGTGACATTGAGAGATCGTACGGCCCACAGAAAACCGCGTCAACTCCATCTGTTGTTACGATCTCTTCCACGTTTTGAAGTGCAAGAGCTGTTTCGATCTGAGGAATAACCATGATTTCATCGTCAGCTGTAGCGGTATACTCAGGATCCCTTAGCGAAACACGGCTGCCAAAACTCCGTGACCCCGGCGGATTATACTTGGCTGACCGCACAGCCCTCTCTGCTTCCGTTCTTGTATTCACCAAAGGCACAATCACCGCCTGTGCGCCCATATCCAAGGCTTTGTTGATCTGGCCGAGATCGTTCGACAAGACCCGTACAATTGAAACGGTCTTTGAGTGACCGAGTGCTTGAATCATTTCGGAAATAGTACTATTGTTCAGCACCGAATGTTGACTGTCGAAATTTACCCAGTCTAGCCCGAGATTACCGAGCGCGTAAGGAACTTCGGGACTTCCGATTGTGACAGTTATGCCAAAAGTGGTCTTCCCGTTCTTCAATAGTGATTTCAATGCGTTCTGCATGTCTAAGCCCCGCCTGCAAATGGCCGCCGCAATTTGCTGAACACTATGCTATAAGCGACTACCCTTAAGCTTCAATTTCGGTTAGGTGACATTCGCTTCTCTTGAAGGTCGATAAACTATAAGATTAAATCTGGAAGGGCGAGGCAACAACCCGACTGTGACAATTCGCGGTCACGATTTCGTATGAGGGGGATGGGATTTTGATGGGTCTGGAGGTCAATGAAGAACGGCTCACGAGAACAATCGAGAGATGTCGAAATCGAAAAATCATCATCCCTACTTTCTCCCAGCTGAAGAACCCGGAGACAGTACCGGAAAAAATCAAGACTCAGCTTCGGCAAACCGGATTATGGGACGTCGTTCCTCAGAACTTGTTCAGGATTACTTGGAAGAATGAGCCTACCTCCAAAGGCGGACTCTTTCGAGCTAAACCCAACTATGTGGAATTGCCGCCCGAACTGACCGGTGTCGAAGCTCGCATAATCGCACTTGTTGGGAAGTGGTTTCCAACAGGAGCACATAAGGTCGGAGCATCGTTCGGTTGCCTTGTCCCTCCTCTCGTTACAGGCCAATTTGACCCCACATCGCACAAGGCAGTTTGGCCCAGTACCGGAAACTTCTGCAGGGGAGGAGCATATGACGCGACTCTCCTAGGTTGCGAGAGTATTGCCATCCTGCCTGAGCAAATGTCAACCGAACGGTTCGAATGGTTGAGAACGGTGGCGGCTGAGATAATCGCAACACCCGGAAGCGAGAGCAACGTCAAGGAGATCTACGACAAGGTTTGGGAACTCAAGCGCTCTCGAAAGAACATATTCGTATTCAACCAATTTGCTGAATTCGGAAACTACCTATTCCATTACGATGTTACAGGACATGCCATAGAGGAAGTAGTCAAGCATGAATTAGCAGGTGGCCGCTTCAGGGGTGTATGTTTCACCACAGGCTCAGCCGGTACAATCGCTTCCGGAGATTACTTGAAACAGGCATATCCAGATTCGAAGATCGCCGCGGGAGAAGCGCTGCAATGCCCAACGTTACTTCTCAACGGTTATGGAGCACACAGAATAGAGGGAATTGGGGACAAACATGTACCGTGGATTCACAACGTCAGGAACACGGACTTGGTCATTGGAATCGATGACAACGATACCATGAACCTGCTAAGATTGTTTAACGAACCTGCAGGGCGCAGGTACCTGATTCATGAGACCGGAGTTTCAGAGGAGCTTGTCTCCAAGCTTGATCTGCTTGGAATCTCCAGCATTGCTAACGTGCTTATGGCGATCAAGTTTGCGAGATACTACGAGTTGACACGAAGAGACATGGTTGTGACGGTATTTACGGATTCGACGGAGCTCTATCAGTCACGGTTGAAAGAAGCACGCGAGAAGCAGGGTGTATACTCTGAATCTCATGCGAATCGTGACTTTCACAGGAACTTAATGGGCATAAGGACTGATTCAATGATGGAACTCGGCTACTATGATAGAAAGAGAATACATCACTTGAAGTATTTCACTTGGGTCGAGCAACAAATGTTTGACGTCAACGAGTTGAACAGACAATGGTATGACTATGATTCCTACTGGGGCGAAGTTCAGACGCTGTCTCCAAAGATAGATCAATTAATCATGCGATTTAACGAACGAGTTGGATTATGAATGGCACGGAATAGGATTGATCATCTTGAGACCACGCCGGGCTTGGTTTAGCTTAGGAACAGCAAGGCAACACCAATCACGGCAACTACAGCCCCAAACATTCCTCGCCAACTAGTCCTCTGCCTGTACCTTATCCAAACAGTCGGAATAATGAGAACAGGCATGAGAGACATCAGCGTCTGAGCGATGCCAGTTTGAGTGTACGTCACAGCGACCATTGAAAGGGTAATTCCCAAAAATGGTCCAAGGAAAGCCCCCGCCGCCACGTTGCTGATGCCTTCCTTATTACTAGCTGCCCCGCGCAGTTGAGGCCACTTCCCGGCGACTAATAACACTAACCAGATCGACGATGCTGCCAGAATCAACCGCATTAATGTCGCGGAAAGTGGATTCAGAGTCATCCCCGAGACTAGTTCTATCCCCTTCTTAGAGAGAACTAGTCCTATTCCCTGACCAGCTGCCGCAATCAGAGCGAAAAGAAATCCGTACGTCCTCAGTTTCTTCGATACGCCCTTCTCACCTGAACGCTCTTCCGATTCCAATACGACAATAATGATGCCAGTCAACGTTACCACTATCCCTACCAACGCCAATTGCGCTATGACCTCGCCCAGCATCACGTAGGCACCCAATATCGCGAATATCGGTGCTAAGGCCATGACGAGAACCGCCCTCCGCGGTCCGATCGTGACGTATGCTGCGAACAAGCCACCGTCCCCAATCACCAAGCCAACAATTCCACTTGCACCCATCCAGAACCATTGTGCAGTATTCGCTAAGGGTACGATAGTTCCTAGAACGAGCACATGTGCAACTACAAGGAAGGCAATCGCGATTACCGTCCGATAAGCGTTGACAACGAGTGAACCTATCCTCCTGCCTGCTGAAGCAAAGAATAGCGAGGTAACTGTCCAAAGGCAGGATGTAACTAGGGCAGCTGCCTCCCCAACGGTGTTTGGGTCCAAGGTGATCATTCGTTTGAAAAAGTGCTTTTCAATATCCGTAGATCTGTTACGATCCTCGCACACTCGTCCGGGGAGAGATGATGCAGACTCTTTGCTAACTGGACTCGTGCCGCTTTGTATGCAGAGTCGAGTTTAGCTCTACCACGCCGAGTCAAGGATAACGTCATTCGTCTGCGGTCCTCCCGATTCTCCTCACGGGCCATAAGTCCGGCAGATACCAAGCCGTCGACAAGCGTTGACATTGCGGAAAGCGAGAGGCCGATGTGTTCAGCTACGTCCGAGAGCGACGCGCCATCGTTATTGTAGACGAAGGTCAGAGTGCGAAAGTGAGGGATGGACATTTCGACTGCACCATGCTCTCTCAATCTACTACGGATGACTCGCATGATGATTGGGATAACATCAATGATCTCGTGGGCACACTCATCTGTCAATGATTCGTCAGATCGAGTTGTAGTGTACATAATCGTTCGGTAATCGAATGATTCCAAACCGGAAGTATTTACGTGCTGCCATTAAGTTTGAGTCCTGGGAACAATTAGCCGTCGTTAACTACGTTCATCACGATTTACGCAGAGAAGTCATAGATCATGGAAACGAGTATACCTCATGACAAAACTCTCAACCGTGTTCTTGTGGCAGTCGACGGCTCGGAGTACGCCAAGAAAGCAACTAGAGTTGTAGTAATACTATGCAAAGCCGTGAACGCTGAGCTGGTTGTGTTTCACGCCATCCCGGTGCCCCGATACTCGTTCACCGCTGAAGCGGGCGGGATCTATGCGTTCCCTCTTACTCAGTACTTTGAATCAGCTCAGAAAGAAGCGCAAGGAATCGTCAACGACGCTGTCGCATTGGCAAAGAATGATTCAGTTCACGCTGTTGGGTTAGTTTCCGACCCGACCTACTCGATTGTCGAATCCATAGTTCAAGCAGCAATGTCTCATAATGTTGATCTGATCGTTCTAGGAAGCAGAGGCCTTAGCGGCTTCAAGAAATTACTTATCGGCAGTGTCTCATCTGCTGTTGTGAACCACGCGCATTGCTCAGTCCTGGTGGTCAGATAATCAAGCGTGCCCAAAGGTTTCGAATATATGAGCGTAGCTAAGCCCACTCTGGATTACGTAAGGACGATCAGAACAACCGCTGAATTCTCAAAGACAATAACAGCGTTCAAGAGGCTTCTCAAATACCACAGACCACACGCGCTGTTCTTCGGAGCCATTATTGGATTAGCGGCGGTGAAATCCTACCTCTTCACGTTAGAACCA
>DATKOK010000126.1:0-2759 GCA_035524675.1 Candidatus Methylomirabilota bacterium
ACGCCAAACGCGACGATATTTACAATTCTCCCGAAGAAGAACATGAAACGCAAAGACTGAGCCTGAACGACTTTTCAACCGAATTTTGCACTTGATGTCCATACGCAACCTATGTTTATCCGAACATCACAGAGTTACATGATCCTGACAGTTGACTACTGGTCAACAGCACAAAGGCACTCTACGCAAAGATCTCAAGAGAACGCTAACATTCGGACGAAGCAAGCCAAGAATCTCTCCTAGGAAGAGGACACGCAAGAAACTTGGGTCTGATACGGCCAAGGAACTTGTTCAAAGCCTCGAGCGTGAAAAAATCCTGGCGGATATGATACGATCCGCCTCGTTGGCAATCGACATTGCCTATCCAGATGGACGCGTGAGTCACTGTAACCCTGCACTTTTCAAATTGACAGGCTACAGGGAAAAGGACCTGCCACGTATCAATTGGATCAAAATGACTCCACCGGAATACCATGCATTTGAGGAGAAGAAGCTGGAAGAGGCGAGACGCACCGGGAAGGCTGTACGGTATGAGAAAGAGTATGTCAGAAAAGACGGATCCAGAGTTCCTATTGAGCTCGTCGTCCAACCCAAGTATGATCGCGACGGTAACTTCGAATCATATTTCGGGTTCATCTCCGACATCACCGCTCGTAAACGTATTGAGCAGCAACTTCGAGAAGCTAGAGACCGCCTCGATTACATAGTTGGTATGAATCCAGCCGCAATCT
Source organism: Candidatus Methylomirabilota bacterium (assembly GCA_035524675.1). Taxonomy (GTDB): domain Archaea; phylum Thermoproteota; class Bathyarchaeia; order 40CM-2-53-6; family 40CM-2-53-6; genus FEN-987. The sequence continues at coordinate 732 of DATKOK010000126.1, forward strand.
ATCTTGCAAAGCCCTTGCCTGACTATTCAGATTTCGTCTGCGATTACATTAGTGCGAACGTAATTTCCGCATTTGGATTCGGCAGTGACAAGTTCATAGGAGAAACGAAATTTTGGATGAGCCGAGTTCACCCAGACGATCTACGTGCGTATTTCAAGGATGTCATGAACCTGTGGCAAAATAACCATCATACCTTCGAGTACAGGTTTCTCCATGCAGATGAAACCTACCACTGGATTCGCGAAGAAGCGAACGTGATCCGCAAAGGCAAGGATATCGAGGTGATCGGCTACTTGAGTGACATTACCGAACGAAAGAAACTTGAGGAAAAATTGTTGAAGAGTGAGAGACTTGCCACAATCGGAGAGTTAGCGGCAATGGTGGGACACGATCTGCGTAATCCTCTCCAAAGTATTGCTGGCGCCACTTACTTTCTTGAGAAGAAATGCGCACCAAAGATGGAGGATAAGGAACGAGATATGCTGGACGTGATAAAGTCAGGGATCGAATATTCAAACAACATCGTAACTGACCTGCTCGAGTACTCCAAAGAGTTGAAAATTAAACCGGCGTCTATTACGCTGAAGAAGCTGATCAGAGACACGCTAAGCTTAGTGAAGATGCCTGAGAACATTAAGGTGATCGACATGACGGGAGAAATCCCCGTGAAGGTTGATGTGAACCAAATGCAGCGGGCTCTGACGAATTTGATCGAGAATGCGATTGACGCGATGCCTAACGGCGGTACTTTGACAATTGAAGGCAAAGAGTTGAAAGAAATGCATGAGATCACCATCAGTGATACGGGAACAGGTATATCGGAAGAAAACCTGGAAAAAATCTGGATGCCACTCTACACAACAAAATCCAAAGGAATCGGTCTTGGGTTATCGGTCGCGAAGAGGATAGCAGAAGCTCATAATGGGTTGGTGCATGCTGAAAGCGTCGTAGGTCTAGGATCGAAATTCACGATTCGTATTCCAAAGGCGCAGCCATAACAGCTAGACCAGGCCCAATTTGAGTCTGTGATGCAGACTTAGTAATAGTGATCATAGTCCTATTTGTCACGACCATGTTCAATTCCTCACCACCTTCCCGACGATTTTGCTCACAGCCGTTTCTAACCTTTAATGGCATGCCGCGGTCAGTATTGAGTCTGAAGGAGCCTCATTGGATACTGGAAACTTGGCCACCGTGCTTGCTACCCAAATAGGGCTGGGAGGCACGCTTGGATTTCTCCTGGGGTATGGATTGAAAAAGATAGCAGCAGTCCTTCTCAAGATTTTGGCGTTGGTGGCCGCGCTTTTCGCGCTCGGTTTGACATGGCTAGCTTCGATCGGAGCAGTCACGGTCAATTATAACGCATTTACATCCACCATCGATAACTCGTTTACTGGAGCGATGGCGGCGTTGATCAGCTCGTTTGCCCTTATAGCTCAAGTATTCCCAATCGGCGGCAGTTTCGGACTTGGGTTCTATTTGGGCGCAAAGAAGGGTTAGCTTCATTACGATTCTCGCCGCAAATGGTAGCGAGAGTACTTGAAGAAGCTAATCGTCGCGTCCTTGATCTTACTCGTTATCGTAGGGGTAATCGGTTATTCATCGATCCAAGCACAATCATCACGCATTACGATCGGCAGCGTTCAACTTGTTGTCGAGATAGCTAAGACCCCAGCTGATCAACAAAAGGGCCTCTCAGGGAGAGCCTCCCTTGCTAACGACCATGGAATGCTGTTTGTTTTCGACCACGAAGACTATTGGGGCTTCTGGATGATAGATATGAAATTCCCCTTAGACATCATCTGGTTCAACTCAAATCGACAGGTTGTATTCATCAAACAAAATCTCCCCCCCTGTACGCCGCAAAGCTGCCCCGTATTCACACCGAACGTAAAGGCAATGTACGTGCTCGAGGTTAACGCAGGCTTCGTCTCGGCACACCAAATAGCTCTCGGAACCACATTCAGTTTTACTTAGGAACGACCCTTACCTGATGTCGAAAACGACGACTGAAACTCGTTTTCCGCA
>DATKOK010000127.1:0-18040 GCA_035524675.1 Candidatus Methylomirabilota bacterium
TCCGACCCACGAGTTATCGAATCGTACGCTAACCTCGTTGGAGACAAGCAAATTGCTCAGGCCATGATCATAGGAACTACACCAGAAGAGCACATTAAGGGAATAGAAAAATACGTCAAACTCGGCTTCACCAACATTCACATAGGAAGCTCTAGCCCAGATGAGTCGAAGACAATGGCCATGTATGCCAAGCAGATCGTACCGTATTTCAAGTCAACTTATACGCGCTGAACTACGCCTGTAAATTCATTATAAATTATGGGAGTTGAACATTTCGTTTGGAGCCGGGGATGGGAATTGAACCCACCTCAGCGTGTGACTATACTGCGGGTCGCGGCAAAGCTTCTGCAGCCCGCCGCCTGGACCGTTCGGCCTTCGGTGACTCTCGCGAATCAACCCCGGCATTTTCCCCGGCGTGACCAATCCGTCACACATCCAATTTAAATTAGCCGCCTGAACATGCAAGCCAACACAAGCCCTCCAATTCGGTGAAGCTATCGTGAAGCCAGAGGCACAGCTGTTCTTCAAACTGTGCTCAGATCATCTGTCTATCGAAGCAATCCCGAAATCGAACATGAAACTCGACCTATCTAAAATCAAGAGAGGATTGGAGGACGATCTTGTCATCACGATTTGGACACCTCACTTCGTTGTAATAAGAAACGTAAGAGGGATTATGATCACATTGCGTAAGGACGGTCGCATGATTGTGAGAAATTCCGACTCAGAAGCTGAGGCGAAGGCGGCCGCTATTCGGGTGTTGTCTACAGTCAGCCAGCTGTAAACACTAAATTTGTATGATACGCGCGTTATTGAACGCATTATTGATCATAGATTGTAGGTCCAGTCGCCCCTCTAGTTCTTCAAGCAATATTCTCCTAGCGCTCGTACTCGGGTCTCGCGTCGGAATGCCGCAGGTCGCAACTCCGGGCCTAATTGAAATTTCGAAAGTTCCAATGTACTTTGCATATCGTTCGATATCTTGTTTGTTCATAGCTACGAGCGGGCGTAACACTACGAGTCTTTCCATAACGCAATCGGTGGCAGTAATGTTTTGCAAGGTCTGACTGGCTTTCTGACCTATAGCATCACCAGTTACTATCGCCTCGCAGTTCTCGTGGCATCCTATCTTTTCCGCGATTCTGAACATCAACCTGCGCGAGATTACGCAAGAGTATTTCTGAGGACATCTAGTTGCGATCTTTTCCAAATCATGAGAATGCGGAATTGAATAAAAGGTAGCACCAGTCAATGCGTGAAAATTGCATACGCGTCTAACTGTTTCCATAGCAATTCCTTCGGCGGATTGGTCACATAAGGGATAATTGTCGAAATATGCGAAGACCGGAGTTACTCCCTTACGGATGAGCATAGAAGCCGCCACTGGCGAATCAATGCCACCCGATACTAGAAAGACAGCACGCCCTATGAGTTGTACCTTAGAATTCGTAATTACTGGTAAGATTTGCAACAGATTCAGTTCCGAATGATCTTATCGATTTCTCTGAAGATCAGTAGCGCGTCAGGTTCATCAGTGACGTTCTTGATTAACATCCGGCCACGTTTGAAAATGCTTACCTCATGTCCTCTGTAGTCCAGCACGAGTACCATCGGTGTTGCTAGCAGGACTCGATGTTCCTTCTGGAGCAGTTCCCTAGCGGCTATCAAGTCGACCTCCTTTGACTCTGTGGGATTCACGTTGATTGTATCTGAACCACAAAGCCAGGTGATCCGTTTCTTCGCGGCTTCTAACGGGCGTTTAGTTTGGCACACTGGACAGTCGTGACGAATGGCCAGCTCAACTGTTCTGAATTCTGACTCGGCGAAATCGAATATCATTAGCCTACTCCTTAGGTCCTGATAGGCTCCTGCAAGCAGTTTCACTGTTTCCAATGCTTGCAATGACCCGATGATTCCTGTTGTCGCTCCAATAACACCTCGAGTATCGCAGGTGGGAAGGTTAGTGTCATCAATACCAGGCAGGGCGCACTCGAGGCACGGGGTTTGAGGCGTTTTGAAAATCGCCACATTTCCTTCCATGCCTATCGCTCCTCCGAATATCAGCGGGATCTGACGCGCTACGCAGTATCGGTTGAGCAGGTATCGGGTGCTCATATTATCTAGTCCATCGACGACGCAGTCTGAGCTTTCAAGAAGTGAACCAACGTTCTCGCCGTTAACGTTCTCGGGTACTGCTTTAATCTTGACCTCCGGGTTTAGTTTAACCAGCCGGGCCGCTGCAACTTCAACCTTAGGATGTCTAAGGTCGTTGAATGAGTAGAGCCCTTGTCTGTGAAGGTTTGTCATCTCGACCGTGTCTTGATCAACTAGCGTGATCTCTCCTACTCCAGCGAGTGTGAGGTATAGGGAGGATACACTTCCTAAGCCACCCAGCCCTACCACGGCCACCGATGCGCCACGAAGTCGCTCCTGACCAATGCGGCCAATTTCGGGCATAACTATCTGACGACCGTAGTATAATTCTCGATTGAATTGCTCGCTCACAATTTCACCTCGTTAATCACTATAGATTGGCAATCCCAGCTTGTCTAACCGATACTTGAAGTATGGCCATACAAGTTTGGCTCGTGCTTCTCTATAACGTATAGATCCATCCATCAAACCAACCATGCACTGTTGCACACGTCTCTCAGAGAAGAAATGTCTCACGATTCGCTTCATATCATATTGTTCAAGAAAGCTGAAGCACGCCAAATGATAAGCCACTTCAAAATCTTTACCGAAAATTCTCATGCACTCCCGCTCATACTGCTGAAGTGATTCTGAACTGAATTCATCCTTCTGACAGGCAATAGCCGCAGCATTCGCAGCGATTTGGCCGCTTAATATCGCGAAATATATCCCTTCGCCGAAGAATGGTTCAGCAAACCCTGCGGCGTCGCCAGCCAGCATCACTCTATTACCGACTACAGGGACTCTTGCCGCACCTCCCAAGGGGATGAGTTGCGCTCTTGGGCTAGGAGTTTCGAAGTTTCTTAAGAGAGGTATGTCTTGTGTGAAGCCGTCAAAAAGTTGACGACCATTTCGTAGCTCGCTTAGCCTGCATCCAACCCCCACTGTTAGATGATCATCCTTCGGGAATATCCAACCGTAGCCTGCGGGAGAGACTCCAAAATACAAATCAAAATACTCATTTGGTTCACCATATGCAAGCACACCCCTTTCGCCGACCATCACTTCGCTTTCGATGGCATATGTTACTTGCATCGGATCCCAATGCGGGTGTAAACGTGTGGATTTTGCTGTTACGCCGTTGATACCGTCTGCTCCAATAACGAGTCTCGACCGGTATCTGGCGTTCTTTGTAATTACTTCGACATGAGAAGAGGAGATTTCGATTCTGAGAACAGGATTCGCGTCCAGTACCTCTGTTCCCGCCTCGGCAGCTTTTTCTGTCAAGAAGGCGTCAAAAGGGGCACGGCTTGTCATAATCGCAAGTGGACGACCGGTTTCGAATGAGTAAGTCTCATGATCAACGTGGATTCGTGTCGAACTTACTACTCGTTCTACAATCGTCTCCGGAAGTTTGAAGTCCAATAGGTCTAGTACTTTGCAGGTCAAGCCTCCTCCGCATAGTTTGTCTCTGGGAACTTTCTCCTTTTCGATCAGGAGTGTATTCAGTCCTTGCTGAGCTGCGCGTCTTGCAGCCGAAGATCCTGCTGGACCGGCCCCGACCACTATTAGATCGTACATACGACCCGTTTACGCCGAATTGAATTACTGTCCGTTACATCTTAGCCTTATGATCTGGCGGCATCTAAGGGAACTTGGGGCTCAATGAGCCGTGTGGACAAGCGTCAATGCATTCCATGCACATTATGCATTCCGGGTCGTTGAATTTCTCCCATGGCAGATCGAGTATGTTGATTTGCATCGGACACTTTACTTCGCAGTGTGGGCACTTCGTGCACTTCACAGGATCACGCTTTATTCCTGCAAAGCTATGGCGCTGGAAGATCGCCATTAAAGCTCCTGTCGGACACACGTAGCGACACCAGAAGCGTGGAACTTTCCAAGCAGCCCCGAAGAAACCTGCCAGTATAAGAAGCCGAAGCGCTAGCAACGGCGGCACCTTGTTGATCTGTGCCCAGACTTCCTGTATTGTGGGCGGATGGGCCATTATGGTCGAGAGATTTTGACTCAATAACCTGAGAAGCGCCGGCACGGTGCCGAAGAGGGTGCCGTCTGGGGAAAACGCAGTAAATGGACCAGTCGCAAAGACGTCCAGAGCGGTCTTGTAATCCGACCCCATGCCCAAATAGAGTGACAATCCGAGTGTGACGCTGATCAACATAGTCAGGAAAAGGATGTAGTACTTTAGTTTCTTTGCAGTCTTATGCGTCCTCGGAGAGACTACGTCCAATCGATTCTTCAACGTTGTAATAATGTCTTGGATGAAGCCAATTGGGCACACCCAGCCGCAGAATGCTCGACCCACTACCGCGCCGATCAGGAACAGCGTGCCCACGACTATCCAAGGAAATTCGGGTTGGGCGAGTTCCAGTTGAATTAGGTCAAGCGAGCTGTAGATTGCTGTATATGGCGAATTGACGCTAGCCAGAATTGGTAGTCCAAATGTTATTGGTTGAAGTTTGATATATGGATAGATTAGCGTGAATGCCAGTCCATTTACGGCAGCTAGAGAGAGAAGCTGCACAAGAAACCGAGGCAGGGTCCACTTACTTCTGAACCGTCTATGATCATCTTCTGACGCCAAAATCTACCCTCAAAAATACTGTATTACATAAGCTCGAAGAATGGCGGCTAGTACTTGGATTTCGTTCAGGTAGAGCCCGATCATAACTGTGGTCAGCCCTAGATAGAACATGAACGCTGCTGTTGTGCGCTTCAAAGAGTCAACTCTCGAATCTTCGGGATTTCTGTAGCGAAGGATTCAGCGGGTAATTATACCTTACGAAATGGTCACACAGAATCGCACTTCTCCGCTTCGGTTTCCGAGCTTGTTACTCGTTGTTGAAAGTTACGTTGGGCTTGTGGATATCGTTTCTTCCTCCTTCCAGAGAGACCTGGTCAGTCGTTCTAATGCTGGACTTAGGTGTACGGGCGGATTTGCCGATCCCCGCAGTCGGAAATACTTCGTTGGAAGAGATTGCAACTCAACCTTTGCGACGTCCCGGATCGTGCTTAAATCTGGTAGCGTCGTAGTCAAATGTCCAGCACTCATCACTTCTGTGAGGAGTGGTTTCATCTTCGGAGGCGGTGTTTCGCTTGCTAACGCAATCAGATCTCCTGTGATCAAGCCCCGCCTATCATAACTGCGATAGACCTGCTTAGCCCCGGGGATCGTTCGTTTTCCCGTACTTCTCTTCGCGCGAAGGATAGTTCTTCCCTGGTGTTCTATTTCGACCAGTTTATAGATGCCTGGCAGAGCCGAATCATCTCGCGAGGTAACGAGATCTGTTCCCACACCGAAAGAGTCAATTGGAGTCCTGTGTCTAGTCATTTTATCTAGGACATACTCGTTCAAATCACCACTTACGAAGATTTGAGTGTAATCCATTCCCGCGTCATCCAATATCCTTCTAACTTTCTTGCTTAGTGTAATCCTGTTCCCACTATCGAGCCTCACAAGGGTAGGTCGAACTTTCATTGACGAAATCATCCTTGCTGCCCGAAGGGTATCGTAGGTGTCCAGAAGGAACGCAGGAGAGGATGGAAAGATTCTGCAGAATCGTTGGAAGGCTTCATGTTCGGAGTCAAAGAACATCACGAATGAATGCGCGATAGTACCATACGTTGGAATTCCGAACTCGAAGCCAGCAAGAACATTTGATGTCCCGACGCATCCCCCTATATAACTAGCCCTTGCAGCTAGGAGTGCTGCTTCTGGCCCATGAGCTCTTCTTGCTCCGAATTCAACCACTGCGCGGCCGCGAGCGGAGTGAACAATTCTCGCTGCCTTCGAGGCGACTAGTGTTTCAAAGTTGATGAGCGATAGAAGATACGTCTCGACGATCTGAGCTTCGATTATTGGAGCGCTAACTCGCAATACGGGCTCATTGGGGAAGAAGACTGTTCCCTCCCGCATTGCATAGACTGTCCCGGTGAACTTGAACGTTCTCAAATATTCAAAGAAGTCGTTAGTCACATCTCTGAATATCGGGTGTCGCCTCAGAAACTCGATGTGTTTATCTTCGAAGTGAAGATGAAGCAAGTAATCGATCGCTTGCTGCAAGCCTGCCGCTATCAAGAAGGATCTGTTCTTGGGATAATTGCGAACAAAAAGCTCAAACGTTGCGTGGCCTTGAATCTTATTCTTGAAATATGCAGCCGCCATCGTAAGCTCATATAGGTCTGTAGCCAGCGCTGCGTCATTGATCAGGTCCATGACTTCAGGAGGTTCCGCTTCCGCTTAAATTTATTCAGACGAGCCCCATTTGAATACGTAGACCCTTCCAGGTAGCTCTGAAAAACTTAAGTAGAAACAACTTTTGTTACACCGAGTCGACTTTGCACCAATGAAAAGGTGGAACAGTGACAAGCTACTCCCCGTCTCGAAAGACCTACGGTCTCAAAGGCCAACGGTATTCGAGTGCTTGTCTCACTTGCAAGGATCTTATGGATTGCTGCGGTAACGGATCAGGTTTATCCGAATTTGACGGCGGTACTGCCAAGAGAGCAAAGATTTCTCGCAGAGATTTCCTGAAAATAATGGGAGGCGTATCAGCCCTCCTTGCCGTCGCACCGTTTGCTGCCGGTGGGCAGTATCTTATCCCTCAGATTCCTACCACATTTAAGCCCGTCCTGATTGCCAAGAAAGAAGACGTTCCAGTAAACGGATCGATCGTCTTTTGGTTTCCATTCACGACCGACCCGACCTACACAAACATCCTGATTCATCTTCCGCCTGACCTAGCTAAGCAAGCTGGCAAGGAATTTGTTGCGTACAACCGGACGTGCATTCACCTACAATGCCTGGTTTCGTTTCTTTCTGGTTCGGGCATCATAGGTTGTCCATGTCACGGGAGCATCTACCGACCTACCGATGGCTGGCCCATAGGCGGTCCAGCTGCAGAGATAGGCCGTTACTTGCCTAATGTGCAGTTGAAGATCGATGGCGACGATATCTACGCGGTTAATGTCAATCTAGATGATATAGGATATGGCAACACAACCGGGCCAGAGTAAAGATAAGGATCCTGTTCAGCTCTTACTCGATTGGCTGAGCCAGCGATTAGAGCGCACCATATTCATGGGTCTGAAGTTCACTCTGCCCAAACGGTTCGTCAGTCCATTAGGGTTTCTAGGATTCTTGACTTTTTCAGTCTTTGCGCTCCTTGGAATTTCAGGAGCACTACTAATGCTCTACTATAGTCCAATCGTTATTTTCAACACTGTCACAGGAGCCGTCACTTCGCCCTACGATAGTGTAAGTACGATTAACAATTCTATCGCATTTGGACAGGCCCTACGGAACATTCACTATCATGCATCAAATGCCATGGTGCTCCTCGCGGTCGCGCACATGTTCTATCAGTACTTCTCAGGAAGATACAAGCTCAGGTACGAAGTACTCTGGGTTACAGGCATAATCATAGGAATTCTAACTATCATTGAAGCTTACACGGGTTACGACTTGCTGTTGAACGTTCGCGGAATGCTCGCCATCAATATTGGAAGGGCACTCGCTAGAAGTACACCAATCATGGGTCCTGAAGCATTCCGTCTGATGGCCGGAACAGGCTTAGCGGATCTCATCCTCCGGTTCTATGCAATTCATGTGTTCATCTTCCCGATGATCATGATCCTGGTTATGATGGTACACTTTCCGCGATACTTGGTCCTGGATATTCCAGTGGTATCAATGGTCGCCGGGATCATTATGGTAATCGGAGGATTGTTCCCAGTAGAGCTTGGCGCCAAATTCATCCCAACAGCGGAGGCGGGCATAACAATGCCAGAATGGTACTTGACTGGAATGTACGCAATAATCCGAACGGGAATTGACAAGTTCCTCGCTGGAGTGGTGATTCCGATGATCTTCGTGGTCGTCTTCCTCGTAATCCCGTTCTTAGACACTAGTAAGAAATTGTCGGTGAGAGACAGACCATTCTATACGGCGATGGGAGTTGCTGGATTGGGACAGGTAGCCCTCACAACGGTATGGGGCTTTCGTGCGAACGACTTGTTCAGTGGATTAGACAGTATTCCTCAACTCGAGATTAACCCGTACATTTTCTTTGGGGCTGTAATCTTCGTTGGTGCAGTAGCATATGCGGGAACGTACGCTTGGTTCAAAGCCACCGCTCCTCCGCCGGGCGCTCGACCCAGTCATGCTCGAAAACAATTTCCGATCTATAAGATGACATCGAACGAATGGCGGGCGGTTGTCATCTCCTTGCTTGGTTTCCAAATTCTATTCGACATCTATTCGTCTCAAGCCTTCTTACAAGGGTTCAAGAACGTCCTCCTGTTACAGATCGGCGTAGGGCTGATAGCATTCGGAATCTTGGTACATTTATACCGAATCGGAGCCGACTCAAAGTAGGTAACCCGAGGATGACACAACCTCCTCCTACGGTTCGGGGACCATGGGTCGGAACGATCGCAATTCTCCTCGTGATACTAGTGGGCACTGGAATGTTCTACTATCAATACTACATTCTTCCAGCTGAGATTGGTCCACCACATGTAGCTCAGAACATTACAATCTACATTGTTGCAGAACAGTGGGCGTTCATGGTCAATGGAACAATAGACACCCAAAAGACGCCGATTGTTGTTCATGTCGGGGATAATGTAACGTTCCATGTTCATGGAATTTGGCAGCAGGATGCTTCATTCTCTCAGCACGGATTCTTCATAGAGGGGTTGATGGATGTCCCGGTGACAGTTTCCAAAGGGAACGACATCACGGTAAACGTGGTTCCAACTCAGCCGGGTGAGTACACTATTATCTGTACTATCTACTGTGGCGTTGGGCACCCAAACATGCATGGGTTGCTTGAGGTTCTGCCGTAACGCCGATCGGAGACGCATGCTGTGCAAGTTACCGTTACTCGAAGTATCAGAAATTATGTCGAAGTCACAAAGCCTCCCATAGTTTCACTACTGGTTTTCACATCGCTCGCAACAATGGTAGTAGCTCTGATCAAGACCCTGCAGGCTTTTCATCCAATCATCTTTGTCGAGGCAGTTGCCGCGATCACAGCTGCGAGTGCCGGCTGTGACGTATTGACATCATACGTAGATCGTGATATCGACGCTATAATGCATCGAACCCGATACCGCCCTATTCCCAGTGGCCGTATCAAAGCCGAACGGGCGCTTTTGTGGGGGCTATTGCTGTCGATAATAGGGCTCAGTCTTGCCTGGTCGATAAACCGCTTGGCTTTCCTGTGGATTAGCCTCGGCGTCGTGGACAACGTCGTCGTATATAGCATGCTGCTAAAGCGGAGAAGTCCTTGGAATATTATTCTGGGTGGAGTGAGCGGGGGTCTCCCAGTGATGTTTGGGTGGAGCGCAGTAACAGGATCCGTAAGTCTTCTACCGGTTCTATTGGCGTCCCTCGTGGTCTTGTGGATTCCAGGTCACATATGGAGTCTTGCAATATTCACAAAGAGTGATTACGAACGCGCTAAGGTGCCGATGCTGCCTGTTGTAACTAAGCTGAGTACCGCATTGAGGTGCATCGTCTCCACCGTTGCACTGATGATTCCGTTCTCACTATGGATCTTCTTTGTCGGGAATTTCGGTCTAATCTACTTGGTCGTTGCTATAGTCTTTGGAATTGCGGTTGCTTATGTTAACCTACAGTTATTCGTTCAACCTGACGACAAATTGGCGTATAAGGCATTCAAAATCTCAAGTCCGTATCTGTTTACGTTGTTTTTAGCGATGATCTTCGACAGCTTCTTGCATCTCTTATAAGGTTCACGAGATCAGCAGACCGAGGCCATGCGGGACGCGACAAGTTATTACATCTTTAATTCCACGCGTATCTAGAAACTTCAGCATAAGGTGGAAGAGCAAATCATTTCCCATCACATGGTCTGCCAGCCTCCTCAGCTTGGTTGACGTGACCATTTCTCTTCCAATCACGCGTTTCCACTGCAGCTCGTAATTTGAAAGAGGTTTGTCGTATTGCACGTGATCTGCAGCTACTTGACCCGCTATCGCGCCAGTAATCATGGCAGTGCCGATGCCCCCGCCATTCGTGGGCATAACCATCCCGCCCGCGTCGCCAACGGCCATTACCCCCTCTGAGTAAGTTCTCCTCAACGGACCGTCCACGGGCAGTACATCAGCAATCATTGGTCCAGATTGTCCCCCTCCGAGCTTCGCTCTTGTTAACGGGCAATGATGCAAGAAGTATCGAAGGTAGCCTGTTCCTTCTTGCTTCTTGGAGTAAGAAGTGCGAATACCGATTCCCACGTTCGCGCTTCTGTTTCCCTTAGGAATTATCCATCCATATCCGCCTGGAGCGAACTTGGTCCCGAGGTACATTTCCGTAACGCTTTGGTCAACGTCTAGTCCAGTCATCAAGTATTCATAGTTTATCGCGACGTTGTTGGGAGTAACATACTCGTCCGTTAGAATGCCTGATGCCTTGGCTATTTTCGAAGGAAAGCCATCAGCAGCAATCACGACCTTACTCGAGATGCTAGTCTCCTTCGTTTGACCAACTCGTAAACTTCCGTTCTCTCTAAAAAGGGTCACAGGGCGTTGAAGCTCAATTGTGCCATGCAACTCTTCCACTTCTCTTGCCAGTCCCTGCTCAAGGATCGTTCTATCTAGCACGTACGATAGAAAGTCGAATTCGTATTCATCTCCCTTTGCAGAGATCACTCGTATAGTTTTGCACTCATTATCGATCGCCTCGTCAGGAACATCGAACACAGTCATGTAGTCTCCAGCGTTTGGGAGGAGGTACTCCATCTCCTTGCGGACTGGAAAATACTCACCGCATCTGACCGGAGTCCCAATTACCGTCTTCTTGTCAAATATGTGAACTTGGAGACCTCGCTTCAGAGCTTCAATGGCAGCGTATAATCCGCCGGGTCCAGCGCCGACGACTGCAACGTCGACGTCAGTCGTTGTCAAGCCTGGACCATCCACGTGCAACCAGATGAATTTGCTCAAGATAACTGTTTATGGTTTACCGAGCAAGTGAAGGAGCTAGATAGTTAGCCACATTAAACAAGTAAGTAAGGACAGGACTAGGAAAAATACCTAACACGATTATGATAATCGCAGTCACAATCAAAATAGAAGTGATGGCCTTCGGTTCGCTCAGCTTACCTTGCACGATTGGATCGTCAAAATACATCCGTTTAACAACCCATCCATAATATGACATCGAGAAGGCACTGTTAAGCACCCCTACCAACGCCAGCCACCATAACTGTCCATCAAATGCAGCCGTGAATAAGATCAGTTTACTCATGAATCCACTCAACGGAGGTACACCTGCGAGCGCGAAAAGTGCGATAGTGAGCGTGAAGGCGGTTATTGGCATACGTCTTCCCAGACCGGCGTATGAGTCGAGCGAAGTGGTAGAAATTCTGCTGAAAATCGCAGCAGCTGCAAGAAACGCCGCTGTTTTCATCACACCGTGATTCAAGATGTGAAACAGTGCCCCCGCTATTCCCAACTGATTGGGGACTGCTAGCCCAATTAGGATGTACCCGGCTTGGGCAATACTGGAATACGCCAGCATTCGTGTGAAGTTCTTCTGCATCAGGGCAGCGACATTCCCGAGGGTCATAGTCAAGATTGCGATTATCGCAATCGTACCGGACCAATCAAATCTGAGTGCTATGAACGCAACGACAAGAACTCGGAATAGCGCAGCGAACCCACCATTCTTGGTTCCCGCAGCAAGGAATGCACCTACCGTCATCGGAGCTCCTTCATATGAATCCGGTATCCACATGTGGAATGGCACTGCTGCGACCTTCATCCCGAACCCAGCTATGAACAGCATCAGAGCAAGCAACGCTAAGGGATCCAATTTCGGCAAAACAGTCCCCAGAGTGTTTGCAACTACGAACAGGTTAGTTGATCCAGTTATACCAAACGTGAGAGAAATCGCATAGATAATTAAAGCAGAGGACAGTGCGCTGAGGATAAAGAATTTGATAGCTGCCTCGTTTGATGTTGAATCTTTTTGAATCCCCGTCAATATGTAACTCGGTATGTTCATCAGTTCCCACGACAGAAAAAGCGCGATCAAATCAACTGAGAACGCAATCAGGATCATTCCATATGTTGCGAAGAGGAGCAGGCCAAAATACGTATCGAGATTCGGGTTTTCGCGCATATAATAAAAGGAAGCGACGGTAATCAGCAATGTTATACTCAGAAAAACAAGTGAAAAGTACGCCGAATATCCGTCAATGGAAAGCACCCCGAAAAGTAACGTTGGCTTCGGTACCCCTCCGATGATCAGCGTCATAACTCCAAAGAGTGGAATCAGTAAGCCGATCACGGTCCACCAGCCCACTAGCATTTTGATACGTAGTCGTTTTCCTAGGCCCTGAATCATCGGGGTCAGAATCGCGAAGAGTGGCAACGTAAGCAACAGGAGCGAGCCACCTAAGTCCATCAACTTCGCCTAGATATCTGACCTAGCATTTCTGTTCTCGTAAATAACATTTCGCCGGATAGAGCAAGCGTTTCTTATGTTGCAGTTTCGTTCGACTTTCGCTACATTTGTTCAGTATTGCAGGTTCGTACGAACATCACCTTCGCCCAGCTTAGTCATCACGCCCGAGGCCGAAGATTATAGGGAAGCTCCCATCAAACTCTACTGAGAAAAATGACAAATTCAAGTGTAAAGGGGATACTCATAATATTCTTAGCTTCAGCGTTACTCATTGCGTTAACAGGGCCAACGTTAGGATATGCAAGCACGGAGAACTTCACTTTCCTCCGTACGCCACCAACTTACAACACTCAGACAGGCGCATTCACCATGTCAACTCAACTTACGAACGATATCAACGACTTCGGGAGGAGTGGAACATGCGTCATGTTCGATTACTTCATCTTCGGAGCTACGGCGGGGCAGACATTTCAAGGGCAGGCCCAGTCTCAGGGAAAGGAGGTCTTCTATATGATCCTACAATCACCAAACGGTCTGTACCGATTTGAGAATTCTAATTGCGGCCATGGAGACTGGGAGTCAGTTGAGGGATTTGCTTCACAGATTACAATAACATGGGTCGCGCCTGAGAACGGCCCCTTCGTGATTATTTTCCTAACACATCATTTCTACAGCGGCACAATATTGTTTACGCTACAAGCAACATGAATCAGAAAAGTCTAAAGTGTTACGGGATTGTTCGGGCAAACATTTTTCTTGATCATAAATCATTGCGGCTGATCAGAACGTGTGATTAGAATGTCTGGTTTGGAAACGGTCAAAATCATCGTAGACGCTGAAAAGGAAGCCTCAAAGATGCTTAACGAGGCTGAGGCTAAAGCCTTGGAAATCCGAAAACAAGTCGATGTGGCAATAGCGGCGGAGCGCGAGAAACGATTGTCTAAGGCGAGGAAAGATGCTGAATCATTGTTAAAACAAGCAGAAATCGAAGGCAAGGCAGAAGCTGCTCGTCTCAAGACGGAATCTATGGGAAAAATCAGACAAGATCTCGCAAAAGCTTCCTCAGGTCATGCAGCTGCTGTTAAGGCCCTGTTAGAGATCATCATGAGGTGAAATCGTTGTCGGAGACTGGCAAGTTCACCGAAGACATATTGACAGCTTCAAAGGAGAAAGCTCACGAAATTGTAGAACAAGCTCAGGCAGAACATCGAAGCCTCTTAGAGAGCGCCGCATCTGCAATTAGCAGGGAAGAGAACGAAATACTACACAATGCACAGACGGAAGCTGAAGGAATCAAACGTCGCGAAATAAGCGAAGTGCGCCACCAGGCAAAACTGCTCGAACAGTCGGAAAAAGATAAGGTCCTAAGCTCCGTCTTCGAAGATGTGAAAGCCAAACTTCGCGAATCCACAAACGATCAAGACACCTATTTCGCATATCTAATCAAACTCGCAACTGACGCAGTAAGCCACCTAGGAAGGGAACGCGTGACCATCCATTTCACTCCTGGTGATCTGAAACGACTGAACACAGCCCAGTTAGCGCGTGAAATCGAGAAGCTTACGCCTTCAGTCAAAGTGGAAATAGCCAAGGATCCGGTCGAAGCGACAGGCGGCGTAGTTGTAGCAAGCAACGATGGCAGAATTAGGGTTGTGAACACATTCGAGCAAAGGCTGGAAGCATTAGAACCCCGCTTGTTGATAGAGGCCGGACGGATACTCTTCAACGAAAAATAAGCGAGTAAAAGTTAGAAATGACTGGATCAGCGGGTCGATATGCCGAGTTAGCGGCCGCGGTCCGATCGTACAAAGCAGAACTGATCACTCGAGATCAGATCGAGAGGATTATCGAGTCAGGATCGTTATCCGAAGCAGTGGGTCAATTAACCCGAGGCCAGATTACAATGAGTGACAGCGGTGGTCTTGGGCAGGCAGAGGCATTCTTTGTTCAGCGAGTCATCTCAATTAGTACAAATCTTTCTGCCTATGCGCCTTACGACTCCCGAAGCTTGATCCGTTTGCTCTCACAACGATATGAGTTCGATTGCATCAAGCAAGTCCTAAAATGTACAATCGAACAATTGGAACCCTCAGTTGCCATGCATAACATTTCACCAGCTGGCAAATTCACTCCAGATAGATGCAAAGAACTTATCGAGTCACGAAACCCGAATAGAGTAATTGATTCACTCCCCGACGACGATCTTAAGCAGATTACTTCGTCGAAACTTAGCGAAAAGAACGCACGAGCCGCAGTTGCTGCTGTTGACCAGTACTATTACAGGAAACTGTGGACAGCATCAAACCTCCCCGACCCACTCGACGCTCAATCTGCACGAAGTCTGATAGGCGAATTAATCGATCATTTGAATGTACTGTTGGCGTTAAGGGGAAAAGTAGTTGGACTAGACTCACGGACAATATCGGATTTGATGATTCCAGTTAACTACGCGCTTGGCAAGGCTTTTTCCGAAGTCGCCGAAGCGTCAAGTTTCGCAAATGCACTACACGTGATGGACAAGACGCGATATGCGGCAGCCTTTCGGGACCTCCCTGCTTCAGACACGGTTATCGTTGATGTTGAGCGAGCACTGCATGTCAGCCATGCTCAAAGCTGCTTGAACTCGTTCGCCGGATCACCGTTCAACGTTGGACTGGCACTCGGCCTGCTCTTCTTGAAGGACTACGAATTGCACGACGTACTAGCAGTTATCAACGGAAAAGCCAACAATGTATCTAGCGATCGGATAGCAGAATCCTTGACCCTATGAATATCGTTGGCTTGAGAAAGCATTATAATCAAATGTGATTGATAGCGCGCATACTGGGGTATTGAGAGTGAGATCAAGTAGACAACTTCTCTTGAGCGTTTTGTTGATGATTATTGGTGTCATTACAATTTCCTCGATGGTTGTTTTAGGCTTCTCACAGGCGCCAGCCCAAGCAACTACAGGGGGAATTAGTGAGAAGGGACTATTTCTAATCGGCGCGGGCATAGCCGCAGGACTTGCATCATGCGGTGCGGGTATTGGCTTAGGTACAGCTAGCGCAGCAGCAATTGGAGCCATCGCAGAAAAACCAGAGATGCTAGGTCGAACGCTACTGTTCGTCGTGCTCATAGAAGCGATCGCAATTTATGGTCTGGCCATGTTCTTCATTATCTACTCAAGAATTTGATCCGATGAAGGAGAGTTCAAGGGTGCAGTAGCAGGAGTGTGCACCTGGGGTTCTGATATGTCCGATACAAACCCCGTTGAAAGTCAATTGCAAACCCAGCGATAAGGCCACTCAGTCAATCATGGCAACTGGATCCCATGTACTGCGGTACTAATGAGCCCTAGCAGAGGCTGCGGATCGAACCCAAGAATCAATATTGGGACAAGGAACGCCATTAGGGTAATCAGAGTGCACGTTGATGCGTCTCTCTTCAGGTTCTCAGCCGATCGAATAGGAGAGAAAAGTACTCTGCGAAGCATCCATACGAAGTAACCAGCCGTTATGCCTGGCACCAACACAGCGATCGCATACAGAACATTTACTGAAATTCCAGCCAAGATGATCTCATATTCACTGATGAAATTACTGAACCCTGGAAATCCCATTGCGGCTAGTGAGGAAAGGACTAGGAGGAAACTGATCTTCGGCATCACTCGGGATAAGCCTGATAATTCACGTATTGTTCGAGTACCCATCTTCTCATGGATGACGCCGGACATAAGAAAGAGAGCGCCTATCGCGCAAGCATGATTGAACATTTGGAAAACAGCTCCACTAACGCCTATTGCTGTCAGAGTGAATGCACCAACCATAACATATCCCATGTGATTGATGCTGGTGAGAGCAATCATGCGCTTTAGATCCTGCTGAACCATTGCGACGATTGCCCCATAGAACATCGTCAGTAGACCGAACCCAATGAAGACTGGAGCTAGAAACTTCGAGGCATCCGGCATAAGAAACAGATTCATTCTGATGAACCCGTAGCCACCCATTTTCAGAAGAACTCCTGCGAGGAGAACGCTAATCGGTGCAGGCGCTTCGACGTGGGCATCAAGAAGCCATGTATGAAAGGGCACCAGTGGTAGTTTGACTCCGAAACCTATGAAGAAACCGATCGAGATTAAGATCTGGATCGTCAACGGAAGATGTAATTTTACAAGCGTTGAAAAGTCAAACGAGTGAGGGGAAGAAAGCACGTACAGTGCAATGAAGCTAAGGAGTATTAGGATACTTCCAACATGAGTCATGATTAGGAATTTCATGGACGCATATTTCTTTCGCGGTCCGCCCCAGACGCCTATGAAGAAGAACATGGGAATAAGCACGAGTTCCCAGAACACGTAGAACACGATTAGGTTCAGCGACGAAAAGACACCGATTACAGCACCCTCGAATAACAGGAGCAGTGCATTGTATTCTTTGATTTTGTCTTTCACCTGATCTAGAGACCCTGCGGCTGCGAGCGTTGTCAAGAATGAACCGATAATGAGCAAAGGTAGGCTTATGCCATCCACGCCGACCGAGTACGTCAGACCAAACACCCTTACCCATTCGTAATTCTCCACAAATTGGAAACCTGGAATTGACCAGTTGAATGTGGCGAAGATGAAGAGCGTAAGAATAACCGTGAAGGCAGAAATTATCACCGTCAACGCTTTGGAAGCTCGTTCACTAAGTAGGCCAATTAAGTAGACTGCGACTGCTCCGATAATCGGTACAAAAATCATAAGCGAAAGAATCATGCCGTATCCTCTCAAATCAGAAAGAAGAGTATTGCAACGACAAGCGCGAACAACCCGAGAGCGAAGACGGTAACATAGTCTTGCGGAATACCCGTTTGCATTCGCTTCAGTGACAAGGAGATTCTGCGTCCCATAGACGCGATTCCATTTACGGCTCCATCCACGATCCCCATATCTAGCCCTTGGCCTCCTTGTGAAATATCCAAAGAGACCGTCGCGACTGCACCGCTTATTTTGTCGAAGAACCCGAGTTCGATCGTTTTCCACAAGTCTGTAGCGAGTGAAATCGTGCCATTAACGAAAACGCGGTAGTAGATCGGATTTATGTACCATCTGTTCCAGAGAAAATTGTAGACAGTTCTCGAAATACCGGATTGGCGAACTATCAACCCTGGGTCGAGTCTCTTTGAGATGTATATCAAATACCCGAATCCACCGCCGAGAGCCAACATGATCAGTGACCCTAAACTACTGATTAAGACTGCATGCTGTTCGACGAACGGGGAAAGTTGAGAGTTCGCGGCAATCGGCGTAGCTGAGAAGGAAAGAGATCGAGTAAAGAATTCCTCCACGTACGGGCCCGTTAACCCGATAACCACAGTTGCAACCGCAAGAATCACATACGGAACCAACATTATCATTGGAGCTTCGTGGACATGATGGCCCTCTTCCTCCAATTTCCTGATATGATCGCTCGTCGGACCGCAGAA
>DATKOK010000128.1:0-7358 GCA_035524675.1 Candidatus Methylomirabilota bacterium
AGTGGTCAACTAGTTTTCGGTGGTTGGCTTGTAGGTTGACATTTTGACTACGGTCTATGAACTCCACCAGGTCTTGCATTTACTACAGTGGTGGTTGGCTGAATGATCGCTTTCCCTGTCACATGAACCGCAGTTCGACCGAGGACAAGGCTTTCCGCATTTATCCAATCATGTCCCCTAATGCTTATGGGAGTTCTTCCCTGAGAACTTTTCGCCATTTCAAACGTCTCCTGAGTAAAAATCCGCGAGATTCGAGCTGAAGTGGTAGCCAAAAACGAAGAAGTATTGTTGGAATCTTGCTCTATCGTGCGCACCACTATACCAACACCACTACCAAGACGAAGGTTTGTTAGTTAGTCTAGATCGCGAGTTATTTTCTTGTTTGCAGGATCTTTCTTCTTCTCTCTTCGCCCGTCTCCCTTTCTCTTTGTTTTTCTAGTTCTTCTTCTCTGTCCTCTTCTGCTCTCTTTTCTTTTCTCTCCTTTTCTCCCTTCTTGTCTCTTTCCTTTCCTCTCTCCGTTTCTGCTCTTTCTATTCTTCTCCTTTCGGTTTTCTCTTCCAGTCTCCCTTCTTCTCTCTCCTTTTCCCCTAGCATCGTCAATCTCTCACCGTAATAGTGACAGGCTACTTCCAGAACATGATCGATTCTTTCGCTCAGAAACTTGTTGTATTCAGTTGCTTTCTCAAGGGCAGTAGCGTGGTCGGCTAGCCCATCCTTATGCATCCTTTCCTTCAGTTTCTCCGTTGCTTGCGCGGTCTTCGACAAGACGTCTTGGATGAGTTTTACGTACTTGTCCTTTTCTTCTTGGTGCTGAGTAGCTTCGAAAATAGCCTTATCCGTTACAGATCTGTATAATCTGACTGCTTCGTCATAGTGTTCATCCTTGACGCTCTTCTCCGCCATCTCTATCAACGTCTCGAGGCCCTTCTTGGGCATGCCTGCTATCGGATCCAAATACAAGGTACTGGAGAGAACATCATATAATTTCACGTCGTCTCCACATAGCTGCTGTAACCAGTTTTCTTCTTTCTTCTCTTTTTCCCCCATAAGCAATCCCTTCGCAATAGAAAGACGCGATTTCCTTCTTATCTCCAAGGGTTCGAGAATTAAGATGATCGGATGCTACCGTCCGACACTTTAGCGGATGCTGGGTTGCGCGCTATAATCGGTCTCCAAGACTTTTCCCTACTTGGGTCAAGTCTACCGCGTTCTGCCGCTAGCTTGCCCCGCTCTACTGGCCATTTTCTTTCGTTTCTTCTGCCACTCAGGTCTCGTCAAATCAAGACCACTTCTATCATATCCAGTAACATTTGAACAGAAGAACCTTTCCCGTTATCCTTTACCCGCCAAGGTCTTCGATACCAATGTTTTTCCTTCCGAAATCCATCACTTGTGATTTCGACGGGGTCAGAATCTTACCCGTTTATAGAAGCTGGCTTTTACCAACTCGCCTATAACAATGTAGGATACTACGATTAACCCCATCGTAAGAAGATACATGATAGATGGGGCTTCGAACCCGAAGAGACTGCCAAGTGGAGTGTACGGAAGTACAAGTGTCACCACTACGGTTGTCAGCGTGGCTATGAGCAAGTGCTTGCCTGGACTGCTTTTGAAGAACGGTCTACGGCTACGAATAACCAGTACAATCAACGATGCTGAGATGACTGATTCTATGAACCATCCGGTTCTGAATAGGTCGACTGAGGCGTGTAGGATGAACAAGAGTACTCCGAAGGTGAGATAATCGAACACTGAACTTAGGATGCCGAAGGCGATCATGAAATTACGAATAAATGTGACGTTCCAGCGGCGTGGCTGCTCAACCATTTCATTGTCTACATTGTCTGTGGCGATGGTCATTTCAGGGAAGTCTGTCATTAGATTCGTAAGCAGTATCTGTCGTGGAAGTAAGGGAAGGAATGATAGAAAGAGGGATGCTCCTGCCATGCTGAACATGTTTCCGAAATTGGCGCTGGTTGCCATGAATACGTACTTGAGCGTGTTGGCGAAGGTCTTCCTTCCCTCTTTCACTCCGTTGACAAGCACTCCAAGATCCTTTTCTAGTAACACAAGATAAGCGGATTCTTTGGCAATATCCACCGCGCTGTCTACGGAGATACCGACGTCGGCAGCGTGGAGCGCCGAGGCATCGTTGATACCGTCCCCCAAATACCCTACCACGTTTCCAGCTTTCTTTAGTGCAAGAATAATCCGTTCCTTTTGGTTGGGTTCAACTTCTGCAAACACATCGACTTCATTTACTTGTCCGAGCAATGCTTCATCGCTCATCTCACGAAGATCTGAACCCGAAAGCATCCTCGATGCAACTAGCCCGACCTGACCGCTAATATTACCAGCGACCAATCGGTTATCGCCAGTGATGATTTTGAGTGAAATGCCGAGATGTTTCAGCTGATCGATGGTCTCCGTGATCTTAGGTTTGATCGGATCAAAGAGAACTAGGAATCCTAGGAACGTCATGTTGACCTCTGAGTTCTTGTTAATGACCTTTTCAGATCCGAGGTTTCTGTAAGCGATTCCTAGAACGCGGAAGCCTTTGCTACTGAACTCTTCAAAGCTTTGTTGAATCTGCTTCCGTACCTGAGCGATTTCTACGGAGGATCCCTCTGAAGTTTCCACTGAGGAACAGACGTCGAGCACATTCTGCAAGGCGCCTTTCGTCACCATTAGACTTGTCCCGTCCTTCGAGGCAAGAATGCTTAGGCGCTTACGAATGAAATCGTACGGTACTTCATCGAGTTTCTGATAACCAGTGGAATCTACGTGTTGTGATCGAATTGCCTCGTCGATTGGATTTGAGAATCCTGTCTGGTAGGAAGCGTTTAGAAAGGCGTAGAGTAGCGCTTGCGGGCTCTCTTTACGGTTAAAATCAAGAACGGATTGGATCTTTATTTCCCCTTCTGTCAGCGTACCGGTCTTGTCAGAGCAGAGCACATTCATGCTGCCAAAATTCTCAATTGAGGAGAGACGTTTCACTATCACTTTCTGTGCTGCCATATTCTTGGCTCCGTGAGCGAGATTGATACTGATGATCGCTGGCAGCAGTTGTGGAGTCAACCCAACAGCGAGCGCCAACGAAAAGAGAAGGGACTCCAGCACCGATCGCGCAAAATAGACGTTTATCGCAAAGGTGGCCACTACCAGCAGTAACGTAACCTCAGTGAGTAGGTATCCGAACTGGCGTACACCATGCTCAAACTGTGTTTCCGGCGGTCTAAGCTCTAGCCGTTCGGAGACTTTACCGAACTCTGTTTCTGTTCCAGTTCCTACGACAACAGCGTTCGCGCTGCCGCTGACCACGTTAGTCCCCATGAAGAGACTGTTTGTCCGTTGACTTAGTGGCGTTCCTTGGGGTAGAATTCCCACTGTTTTCTCTGCTGGATATGTTTCTCCAGTCAAAGAAGCTTCATTGACGAATAGATCACTTGATTCGAGAACAAGGCAATCTCCAGGGATAAGATCACCAGCATTAACTTTGACAATATCCCCAGGCACAACCGTATCAACCGGAATTTCCTCCTGCCTTCCGTCACGAAATACTGTTGCCTTGGTTTGCACGATCGCCAGCAGCTTCCTGACAGCATCGGATGCGCTTCGCTCCTGCCAGAAACCAAGCAAGCTGCTCACCAAGATTATCACCAAAATGATGACCGCGTTCACCGGATCACCGAGAAAGAAAGACAATACTGCTGCAACGATGAGGATGATGATAATCGGGCTCTTGAATTGGGCGAAAAGAAGTGCAAATGCATCCGAGCGCTTTTTTGGCTTTACGAGATTCGAGCCGTATCGGATCAGGCGTTTAGCAGCTTCATCGCTACTCAACCCAATTGGACCCGTTTGAAGCTGCTGCAAGACTTCAGAAGCTGGAACGCTCCAAAATAGCGTTGGATTTCGCTCCAGACTTCCGGGTACATTGTCTAGCAATTCCGCTCATTCACCCATAAACAACGATTAATCTCCCTTCACGTAGGATAGAAACATAAGAGTTGCCAGTCTTGATGGCAGCCCTTGTCACTCTTCAGTACGCTTAGTATTAGTACAGATTCATTGCATGACATATCTGTCTGAGCGTCAGCGGTATCTGTGGAAGCTCATTCTGAGGCATCATCCTCATTCTTGCCCTCGTACGAGCTTGCGATTATGAGTTTGACTCGGAATCTCTGAGCGAACAATTTCACTTCTTGCTAACCTCTTACAGAATTCATATGGCTAGTTACGTGTGTGTGACTTCATCCGGATCCCTTGTCGGTCGAGACAAAGCGGCCTTTGACGGTTCAAATTCTAGTCGCCGAAATGAGGCTCAAATCACACTACTTGCGTATCGCTTGGTTACACGATTGTGGAGAATATCCTTCCTGAACCCGTTTCAGCGATCTTTCCGATGAGGTCAGGGAGGATTTCGTGACCACATTTACCACAGATCCACTCATCGTTAGGGTACTCATGTTGACAATGAGGCTTCTTACCAGATTCCGTCTGAATGTTAGACATGATTCTAATCGGGCCTCAAGCGGTGACGTCTTTGATAAGGAAAATACACACAAACTAGATGTTCATCACGAATTTTGTGTCCGTGGTATCACGTGGAGGAGTCTTCTGATTAGAGCAAGGCTTGTTCAATTGTTGGTGGATTCTGCATTGGAGTTGGTTCCGTCATCGCCCTGGCCTGGGCTCGGGACTTGTTAGCAATTAGCACACAGTCAGGTTCTTTCTCAAAAATACTCTGCTCTAGTCTCAAGATACGTTGTTTTCCGCTCGAGAGAACTTATGTGCAGCTGGGAGTTGAAGTGGGCTAGAGCCACAAAGCTTCCACCGAAACCCCGGTGACCTTTGGAACTGGTTTTCATACCCCTTTTCTTAGTCGAGTGTTATATTCGCACGTATTCAGACAAAGCAGTAGTTCAGAGCAAGGACATTCATGTGATGTACTTGTCTTTCTACCTTTATATTGAACCACGGCGAGAGTGCACAAAGTTAGTTGACGAGAACGAGACGCACGAGTCATTTGCAACGATTGACCGCATGTTCTTCTTCTTGCTGCAACTGACCGAAGTCGCCGAAGTCTGAGGAAATAGCCGAAATCTCGTTCCGACGATAACTGAAGGACGGAACCAGTCTTCGGTCATCATCTTGGGCTTGCGACGTGCAAGATAAGGAGAAACATCAATGAGTACTTTCGAGAACCTGGGCTTAAGCCCAGAAATATTGGATGCTATCAAAGCACTTGGATTCGAGCGACAGTTTCCGATCCAAGAAGCAACGATTCCGCTTCTGCAGCGCGGAACCGATGTGATTGGTCAAGCTCATACCGGAACTGGAAAGACCGCAGCCTTCGGGCTACCGCTCCTGGAGACCGTTGACGAAAAGAACCTGAATATTCAGGCTCTGGTGCTAGTCCCAACACGCGAGCTTGCGGTGCAAGTAACACATGACATTAACTCGTATGGCAGATTCACCCGCAAGCATGCTCTTGCGATCTATGGTGGTCAATCGATTAATGTTCAAATGCGCGCCTTGGAAGATTGCCCTCAAATCATAGTTGGAACACCCGGACGAGTCATCGACCATATAGAACGCGGATCCCTTCACCTTGACAAAGTCCAGTACGTCGTTTTGGATGAGGCTGACAGGCTGCTGGACATGGGGTTCATCGGTGACGTTGAGCACATTCTAACTAAAACTAGAAGTGAACGTCAAATCGCGCTCTTCTCCGCAACGATGCCTGGGGATGTGCTGAAACTTGCCCGTAGACACATGAAGAATCCACGCGAGGTTCTGATAGAACCCGAGGATCTCAACGTCAGGGAGATCAGCCAATACTACTACCAAGTGGACCAGGAAAGAAAACTTGACGCGCTGCTGAGAATTCTGCAGGACAAAGAAGTGCATCGTGCCATAGTCTTCTGTCGAACCAAGCGGAGCACCTTTCGGTTGAATCAATCACTCCGGAGGAGAAATCAAGACGCCATAACACTGAACGGTGACCTTACCCAACATCAACGCGATGCAGCAATGAGGGCGTTTCGAAGCGGTCAGAGCCGCATCCTAGTTGCCACTGACTTAGCGGGAAGAGGCCTGGATGTTGATGGAGTTACGCACATTATCAACTATGACGTCCCCCAGAATCCGTACACTTACTTCCACAGGATTGGTCGAACTGGACGAGCAGGCAAAACAGGAACCGCTGTGACGATAGTGTGCGCGGAACAAAATGGCGACTTTCGAGCAATACAATCGATGGCGAACGACCGGATTGCGCGACTAAGCTTCACCCCTGGCCCCGGCGTATTCACTGGGGGGAGAGAGGAACCGTGGATATCTATTGGTGAAACGCGTCGCGCGTTCGCTGGAAGATCACAATACCCCAAGCACCGGCGCCGTTCAACCTATCGACATTCACGCCGCTGAACCGAAGACTGTTCGCATTCGTGATCTTTGTTCTCGTGCGTGTACGCACCAGCATATAATCACATCAGAACGAACGAAACAATGCTCTGAACTACAATCCATGCCGAAGTTCACACGCATCCAAACTCCGTAGAAATTGACGTGATTTAGTGGAACTGATTTGTTCAAAGACCAGCTTAAGTTAAGCTGGGCGGCATTCAGTATTCCGTTAGTGCAGTGAATTTAAGAGATTTATCAATCAAAGAAAGGCCGCACTTCCGTTTCTGCTGTTCATTATTAGCTTACTCGCCCTAACGCCAAGTAGTCTGATCAGCACTATGGCTACAACAGAGAATGCTAATGTCCCTATGAGCGCACGGACAACTCTAATTCCGATTACATTAACGGCCTGTGCGTTGGATCAGCTGGCGTTGAGCAATTATGCTAGTGAAATATCCAATTTGCAAACGCAGGAGCAGAAGCTGCAGCAACAACTTGCGCAACAGCCCCAGAACTCTGTCAATACCGTCAATTACGTGAACAAGGCCCTAGTCTCTGTTGCTGCGGAAATCCAACAAGTAGTAACCAGCATGAGAAATTATGGAGATAAGATGATGGCAGACTCAGATTCGTCCACCAAAGGTATCGAGCTTTACAATGCAGGATTCGCCCTGGTTGGATGGGCTGATGACTTGCAGAAGAATGATAATTTCCAGCAGGTAACCATTACGTTGAACTTTGCATCGTTGGATGCGTCACAGCAGGATTGGCAGAACGTGATCGGCAATTTGCAAGCTGCGAACCAAGCCCTGACTAGCGATATTCAAGCAATCAGCAAGGATCAGAGAGGCATTGGTCAAGTATACGGGTATGTCCTCAACAACCAATTAGACCCAAGCGGAGGCAGCAACCCGAACGGTCCCTTGACGCAGTTACTAGGACT
>DATKOK010000129.1:0-13495 GCA_035524675.1 Candidatus Methylomirabilota bacterium
GCAAAAGCAGGGACTACGTTCACTAGAAAAGCGATCAACGTCGCTTCAGCATAACCGAGAATCTCTTCTAGGATCAATTCGTGGGGCCACGGGCTCTAGGGCCATTCTAAGAGGCAATTGAAAGACTTTGCCCGAAGAGATATGAGTCATACCTGCCCCACCGCTCTCTCATGACCCATCATCGTCAGAATCTCCTCGGCAGCTATCATGCGCAAACCAAAAATCATATCAAAACATGTCGCGTAGCCTTGTCATAGATCCGCGCATTCATCAAAGCGTTAGCCGCATAAGATCCGTGACAAATTGAACCAGTAACCCCGTCAAACGCGACATCAGAAATTGACACCATCTCTCATGAAACGCCACATGTATAATTCGCCCTAATGGTAGTCGCACATTAGCGAGATCGGATTAGTGCATTAGGCAGATCGCCTAATTTTCTTCGCGAGGATTGCAAGGAGAAGTATGGCTAACCCAGCTAGGACAATCGTTCCGCCGGGAGCGGCGTCAGGTTCGATTATTGAAAAGAACAAACCGAGAATTACGGAAACGGAACCTAAGATGGGCGAGAGTAGAATCGTTTGCTTGAACGATCGGGTGATTTGGATGCTGGCTAATGCGGGTAGCACGAGGAGCGCAGAGATAAGTAGAACACCAACGATTGGAATGGCCACTACTACCGCCAATCCAGCCAGGATGGATAGCAGATAGTCGAACTTCCAAGTCACTATGCCCGCGGCTCTGGCTTGAACTTCCTCAAAGACGGTATAGAGCAACTCTTTGTAGAAGACGGTGACCAAAACTATTGTAGGTACTAGAATTAACGCGGCTGCGTAGATCTGGTTCCATGTTACTAGTAGAATGCTTCCGAACAGGAGAGCGTCAAGGTCGAAACCATACTGAAGTGTAACGCTTGTAACGAATACTCCAGTCGCCAAACCCAGTGTCATGAAAATGGCCACGGCTGCATCTCCACTAAACTTCGCTGATCGTATTGCCTTCGTGATCAAGATCGAGCCAGCGACGACTATAGCGCCTCCGATAACGTACGCGTTCCCGGCTAGGCTAGGAACAAGCCCACCTACGGCAAGCCCTATGGCTATGCCACCATAGGCGGTGTGAGCTAATCCGTCTCCTATGAGTGAAAGCCTCTTCAGAACAAAATAGACGCTGAGGATGGAGCTTAGGAGCGCAGTGAGAATGCCAATGATGAAAGCACGCTGGATAAATCCGTAGCTAAGGTAGGTTAGAATGGCGTTAAGGGTGGTCTCCATGTTTGATCAGATCGATGGGGTAATCGTAGGCTTCAGATAGGATGGTATTTGCGTCGAACTTGGTGGTAAGATCATCGAAGTAGAGGGTTCGGTTTATGCAGATGATCGTCTTGGCGAGTTGCGTAACTACTCCTAGGTCGTGTGTCGAAAGAATCGTTGTAATGCCAAGTTCTTGGTTTAGCTTCTTGAGTATAGTGTAGAACTCCTTCGTTGCCTCAGCATCGACGCCGCTAGTGGGCTCGTCAAAGATGAGCATTTCAGGATCCCCCGCTAAGGCTTTCGCTGTAAAGACACGATGGGTCTGACCGCCCGATAGTTCTCCGATCTTCCTGTTCCGTAGTTGCTTTATTCCCAAGCGATTGAGCGCGTCTTCGACTTTGCGGTGATCTTGGCTGGTGAACCACGGCCACTTTAGCGAGTACGGGACTCTTCCCATTAGTACCGTTTCGTTAACTGTCATTGGAAAATCACTATCTTTAGAATAAGGCGTCTGGGGAACGTAACCTATTCTTCTAAGGTTTTTCGGAGAGATGGGCTTCCCGAATAATCGAACGTATCCTGTAGTTGGCTTCACAACGCCGAGGATTACGCTGAGGAGCGTCGATTTCCCTGCCCCGTTAGGTCCTATTAAGCCAACGAAATCCCCTTTGCTTATTTCCAGTGTTATATGTTCAAGGGCTTGCACAGCCCCCAGGTATCTCACTCCGACATCGTTGAGTTCAACGATTGACTCCTTAAGCGAACTCGACTTCATGGAACATCCTTATCCAAGATTGTTGGATATGACTCTCGGGAGTCTGCTGAGCCGATGATGGGAAGGATGACCACTGATCGTGCCTCTTAGCATCCGACATGGTTGAGGGCTAATGACATGATGAACAGCATCATTTGCATCATGGTGAGGTAAGTTTCTCCAACAGCGGCTTGCTGGTCAGTGAGACCCTCATTCGGATCCATAGGGACGAGTGTGGCATGTGTTTGCGATGCGATTGCTTCTGAGATCGCAGGGTTCTCCAGGGATTCATAGCCCACGTAGCAGAGCTTGTTCTGGTTGATGACGTTAACGACGTTTTGGATGTCCGCGACGGTTGGTGACTCCTCAAACGGGCCGAAGACTGGAATCTGGGTGAGATTGTATTGTTGTGCGAAATAGGCCCAGGCGGTGTGAAAGGTGACGAATTTTCGGATTGCAAGTTGCGAAGTGGACAAAGAGACGAATTCTTGGTTAAGGGCTTGGAGGGCGTTTATGTATGCGTTTGCGTTCGATGTGAAGAACGCCTCGTCAGATGGATCCGCTTGAATGTACCCGGCTAGGATATTCTTGACTATTGCAATAGCGTCGACTGGGTCGTTCCAGATGTGCGGGTCATACACCCTATTGCCAGCTTGGAACTGAGGTGGAACGTAAATCAGGTTGATCCCAAGGCTACCATTTACCACAATGAGATGAGGATTGTCGGCCGTAGCAATAGCAGCTGGGGCCCATGGCTCAAGACCCGCCCCATTTAGAATCAAGACGTTTGCTCGGGCTATCGCTTCTAGATCAGCAGGAGAAGGTTCGAACGAGTGTACGTCAATGCCAACAGGTACAAGCAGGGATACGTCGGCTCGATTTCCCCCAACTGCAACTGCCCAATCTCGTAACGGGAAAAACGTTGCTAATACTTTAAGCACCGGGACACTACTGTTTCCAGCAGTTACAGTAACTGTGCTCGTTGTTGAAGTATACCCGCTGCTGACGCTAACAGCGGCACCACCGATAATAAGGCCAACGAAAAATAGGCCTAGTCCTATCAACCGCGAATTACGTCCCGCAGGACCAGGTTTCTCCACTGCTTCCAAATCTCCTAGGCCTCATTGAATTGTGATGCAGATAGTAACTCCGTGCACATTGAGACACATCGTGTCACGCCATACTGCTCCCGCAGGCTTCTTCCATCGCTTTCTAAGCTTCCGTAGTCTGCGGCGACCCATATTCGAGAACAATTGTTATCTGACGACGAGAACTTCGCAGTGGGCGTGACTCACTATTCCTGAGGTTACGCTGCCCAAGAGAAGCTTCTTAAAACCACTCAAACCTCTTGTCCCTATAACGATCAAGTCAACTTTTCTCTCCGCAGCATAGCTCACAATGGCTTCAACAACTGATGGAGCATATTTCACAATCTTTCCTGTAGCCTTAACCCCATGACTCTTTGCAAGCAAAACTCCCCCATTCACTATTCTTCCCGCTTCTCTCTCCTCGACCTCCATGTACTCCCCAATGAATGGACTAGGCATTTGTTCTCCCATCTCTCCCGTGTACAGGTAGACGGGCATGGGCACAACATGTAATATGAATAGACGCGCTGGATATTTCTTCGCAACAGCCGTCGCGATTCGAACCGCTCTATCGGAATTCTCCGAACCATCTACTGGCACCAGAATATTCCTGAACAGCAGACGAGGAAGTTTTGTCTCGGGCTTATGTCTCGAGCTTACGTGTTTCATTTCGTTCCCCCATTGAGTCATCTAATCATTATTCTACGGAAATGTTCCATCATCATTGTTTTGGGTTGTTAAAAGTTGAGTCCGCTTTGTGATCTTTTGTGACACTCCGCGAACGTACAATATAATTCAGCCAGCTTCAAGTAAGTTTGATGGGTGGAGTTTCGTGAGTCCGAGGCTTGTTCCGGTCGCTATTACGCAGGTCATGGTCGCAGTCGATGGTTCGGACCATTCAATGAAAGCGGCAGAGCTTGGTATTCGTCTAGCTAAGTTGTGGAACGCTCAACTCTACTTCATCCATGTTCTAGAGAAAGATAAGATTCCGAGCTGGTTCAGAGAATTCGCTGAGGTTGAGCAGCTCGGTATAGGAGACTACTTTGAGATTGTCGAGGAAAGATTATTTGCCCCGCTTATAGCACGAGCAAAGGAATCTGAGATTCAGGTCTTTAGCGGTATCCGCGCAAGAGGACATGCTGCCGATCAAATTCTCAGAAATGCAGAACGGAGGAAGGTGGACCTAATAGTGATGGGGAGCCGCGGTTTGAGTAAGTTTTCTCGCGTTGTTCTTGGGAGTGTCTCCACCAAGGTTCTAAGTAAGGCGAAATGCACCTGTATCGCCGTCAAATAGCCAACCAGATTTAGCAGACGCATCCTCCGCATCCGAATCCAGGTTTTCATTAACCAGTATATGTAGGGCTCGCCTAAATCCGGTTCGTGTGTTGCCTCAGTCTATTCTCTTGCTGAAGAAGTGAACTGCGAGCACATACATGATAACCGTGTAGATGATGACTGCTATGAAGTCATTTTGAACGCTAGCGAAGTCAGAGCCTCGAATCATCAACGCTCGAAGCGCATCGCCAAGATAAGTCAGAGGAAGACCGTACGCCACAGGCCTCAAGATCAGAGGCATCGCCCTGATTGGATACACTATTCCGGATAACCAAACCTGTATGGTGAGAGAAAAAATAGCAATCTCGGCTGCTTCAATCTGAGACTTGGAGACGACCGAGATTAGCACGCCGAATCCAGTAGAGGCTATCGCGTATAGGAATAACATAAGGAAGACGAGCATTAGACTTCCCACTATCCGAACATCCAACAAGGCAACTACGAATAAAATAGACACAATATTGACGACCCCGATCACTAGCACGTGATAAAGTATCTTGCCCATCAACAGTTCAGCGCCACTTATTGGGCTTACGAGAAGTTGCTCGAATGATCCTCTCTCCCTCTCAGCTACTATGGTTGACGCAGAGAGTGCGGTCAAAGAAGCAGCGATTGTGACACCGACCTGCCCTGGAATAACGAATCGGAGTTGATTGAGTTGTATTGAACTGGAGGCTACGCCCACGTTGGTGTTGAAAAGAAAATCAGGTGCGACAAACACTGCACCTTTTGATCCGAGCTGCGAAACTACTGTGACTATTGCCGAGCTGCATGTGTATCCAACTACTGGATCACTGCCGTCAACATAAACTTGGACGTAAGCGTTGCCGAGCAGCAATCTATCGGTGAAATCCTGAGGGATAAAGACCATTGCACTATATTTTCCGTTCCGGATCAGATCAATGCCGGTTTGAATCGGTAACCAGTTGCCGAAGTATTTAACATCAAGTTGATCCGACCTCGTTAGTTGATTCGTGAGAACCAGGCCATAGTTTAAGTCGCCGTGTCCTTTATCTTCGTTAATTACAATTATTGGAACATTCTTAATGTTTCCTGTGAACGCGAAACCCACTACTAGTGTTATTATGCAAGGTAGGACTAGGGCTGTGAGGATTAACCCTTTCTTTCGAAAGAGTAGGATCACTTCTTTCTTTATAACGAGGTATATTCGCTCCGCGTTCATCTAATATCACTATTCAATTTGTCGTGTATCAGGACCAGTATCGATGAGTTTAACGAATACGTCGTCCAGCGAGATAGTCACCGGTCTAATTCTTAGCGGATGTATCCCTGCCTTGTCCAGCAATTCTGGCAGTTCCACCGTAACCTCATCTGAGTCGGCGACGATGAGGCGAAGCTTATCATCGATTGGTTCGACACGTTTAACCAACGGGTAACCCTTTAGAAACTCAAGGGTTTTAGCTGAATCTGAAGGTGAAACCCAGAGGTCAACTGCCTGTCCACCGATTACTCTTTCCTTGAGGCCGTCCGGCGTATCGACGATGAGGAGTCTGCCTCGGTTCATCATCCCAAGTCTGTCGCACTGAAGCGCTTCGTCCATGTAATGTGTGTTTACGAAGATCGTGACCCCTAACTGCTTGATTTTTCTGAAGTAAGTCCAAAAAACTGCTCTGAGCGCTGGATCCACTCCTGCGGTCGGCTCATCGAGAAAGAGAAGCGGCGGATCGTGAACTAGGGCACACGCGAGGCTGACCCGTTGTTTCATTCCTCCTGAAAGGTTACCGGTGATTCGGTTCTTGTATTCCAGCAATTGCATCAGTTCGAGTTTTTGCGTAATTCGCTCTTCACGAACGTTTCTAGGGACTTGATAAATTCCGCAGAAGAATTCCAGATTCTCCCAGATCTTCAGGTCGTCGTAGAGACTGAATTTTTGAGGCATATACCCAAGACGAGTCTTTGCGGCCTCTGGCTGTCTTACCATGTCGTAACCAGCCACTTGAATGGAACCGTAGGTTGGTGTTAGAAGACCACAAAGCATTCTCTCGGTAGTCGTCTTACCTGCACCATTCGGTCCTAGGAACCCGAAAATCTCCCCTCGCTTCACATCTAGATTGACGTGGTCAACCGCAACAAATTTCCCGAACTGGATTGTCATATCTTTCGTCAGAATCATGCTCTCGGGCAAAGATGATACGTTGCCGGATAACGACGTATCATTGACCACCGGTAGGAATTCTCGAAGTGTTACTGATTTTGTTAGAGATGCTATCAGCGTCGGAAGTGCAATGGAAGAACTTGAAGAGATGAGTCTTTGACTTGGCGAACGATCGCATTTTCACGCCTGCCGTTATTCCGATATTGGAATCTGATGGTTCAACTTCAGTAGTCGTATGGTTATCCTCTTTTCAGAGAGCACGTCATGCAGTGAGCCGCACCGTAACCTCCTGTTAGGTTTGTCAAAACCATAGGGTACGCGTCGATGCCGTGTTCATAAATTTCTTTCTTGTGAGGGAAGAATCCTCCTTCGCTTCTGAGGGTGTTGTATTCTTTCTGTGCCTGTTCAAGAAGTTTGCCGTAGCGAGTTGGATTGTCGCGGGCCTTCGCGGTGAGGTTGCTTAGCACATCTTTGACCACGCGTTCGGTCTCTACTGCTAGGATTTGGCCGTCTTTGATGGTGAGGAAGTTCGAGGCGTAGGTCATCTGTTCGAGTGTAGTGATGTTTATGATATCAAACCCTTTTTGTTTCATGAAATCATGCAGGTTCGGCTCCTCTTTCTCTTTCCTATAAACTCCTTCAGATTCTCGCTTATGCACTTCGACTTTGGCGTTCTTCAGCAGGAGTTCCGCGCCCACCGCAACTTTGCTTGATGCTATGTTGAAGTAAGTGTCCAAGTGCATGTCAATCATGGGGTCCCGCTCGTTGCCCGGTATGAGCGGGTGGTTTGGTTGATGCACGACACCGACTTCATCAAATCCTACTCCATGCCGTAGCATTTGGTCCACTGCAGCTCGGTTGGTCCTATCACCTATCCCAACAAGACAAAAGTGCTTCAACGGTATGAATTCCCCACCTTCAATGGTTCCAGGTTCAGTTGTTGTATGCACAACCTTGGACCCCAGTATGTCCCAAAGGAACCTTGTCACGACGGGCTCGCGGCGTCTTTGCGGTTTCGCCATTCGTGACATGAAGATTCCTTTGTCTGTGACCATCTGCTGATCACGCATGAAATACAAGTTTGAAAGAGGCTCCCGTTCAGCTACATGCATTCGAATACTCCGCGTCCCTCTTTCTGGTTCGAGTTCAACGAGTGGATGACCGACGAGGATGCTGAAGAAATGGTCCGAGTCGAGAGCCGCTGTGTTTCTTTCCATTTCTCTATTGGCCGCCTCAGTCTGACTCTTAGGTCCTTCGAATTTGAACGCTTCAAACGCCATCTTCACCAAGCGTTCTCTAACTTCAGGTCGACGATCCGCGTTGTCAAGAATAGTATCTTTCAGTCTGAGAACATTGATCTTGAACTCATTCTTGAGCACTTCCTCTAGTCTTGCATGTTCCCGTCGTGCCCCATATCTGCTAAACGCTCTTTCGTACAGTGACGCGTAAGGATCCAGTAGGCCAAGGAACATTTCCATCCCGGGTCTATGTATGACAACCGTTCGCAACGGTTCCCATTCAGCGGTGGCTTTCGCTTCGAAACTCAACTAAGCCGCCCTCCTTACCGACGACTTATAGGCCCATCCGAAGATTAAGAGGCTGAATACGGTGACTGCGATTCCGTCGTATGGGTAGCGCAGGAGCCCAATTGGACCTATTGGTAGGAAGTTGGAGAAGGTGAAGAACGGGTCGCCTATGTACGAAAAGATTGCTAATCCGACTAAGTAGACCCAAATCCAAGCCGTACGCTTGAGTTCGCCAGTAATCGGTCTTTTGAACAAATAGAATAATGGTGCGCCAAGAATCATCAAGACGGCGCCTACTATTGTCCACGGCCACGCGGCCCAGTAAACGAATATTGATGCTCCAACAAACCCCACAATTGCAATTGCTAGTGCGAATGGTATTTTCACCGGGCGTTCAACCTCGGGCCTATTCCTTCTAAGCACGGGTAATGCCAGTGCCGCAGCCGCGTAAGGCACAAGGGTGGTGATTGAGGCCACCAGAGCCGCCGACGGGAAGTTTGGAATGAGAATCTGAATTATCATCGTTAACGCTGACGCGAATAGTAACGCCTTAACTGGTGTACCATGTTTCTCATCTACGGTGGCCATGGACTTGAAGAACAAATGATCCGCAGCCATGGCGAAAGGAATACGCCCCTGAAATAGCACCCAGTCACCGCCAGCCCCAGCAGTCGAAATGACAGCGCCAACAATAGCAACCGCAGCAAGAATAGGCAACCCCAAAGCAGCGCCGACATTAGCTAAAGGTGAAGAGAGATTACCTATTGAAGCCCAATCGCCAACCTTCAGGTTTAACCCGGCCCAGCTAATCATTCCAGTGAAGGCAAAAGATACAAACATGTACACTGCTGTGACGATTGCGATCGTTAGAAGCATGGCAAGTGGAATAGTGCGTCCGGGGTTCTTCACCTCCGCTGAGGGAATGACTACTGCCTCAAAACCTGTGAACGAAAAGAATCCGAGCGACATAGCCAACCCTATACTGCTAACACCGAACGGAAACGGATTCGAGAAGTTCCCAACGTTTAGGTATAGTAAGCCAACGCCCGCGAAGAGTAACAGCGGGATAATCTTACCGAACGTGGTTATGATACCATACAACGCACCCCACTTCACTCCGAGAATGTTCATCGCAGT
Source organism: Candidatus Methylomirabilota bacterium (assembly GCA_035524675.1). Classification (GTDB taxonomy): domain Archaea; phylum Thermoproteota; class Bathyarchaeia; order 40CM-2-53-6; family 40CM-2-53-6; genus FEN-987. Next base: position 9,210 of record DATKOK010000129.1, read on the forward strand.
CCATATCCAAAGGAAGATAACTGCAACGACGATCCCGACGGGTGTCAGCGTCAGTCCCACCGCTAGGCCTGGAATGTAGTAATTGAGGTACGTGACGAATATGTCGATTATAGCAGCCGTTCCAATAAACGCGTACAGGAAATACGCCCAGCCCATTGTGAATCCGCCGAAATCACCAAACGCAAGCCTCGGCAACGCGTACGGACCTCCCGTAATCGGAAACGCCGATCCAAGTTCAGTGTACGGAAGCGCGAGAAACGTTACGATGATACCTGTGAGAAGCAAACCGTACAGGAACGACGGACCAGCAACCGAAGCCATTACGGCGGGGAGGGAGAAGATGCCTGAACCAATCATGCCGCCTACGGCTACGCAGGTGAGGCCGAGCAACCCCATCTCTTTCTTCAGTTTCGCATGCTCAACATGGTGAGTCGGTGGATGATCTGTTTTTTCTTCAACTATTTTCTTTTCTGTCAATGATCATCAGCTCCTTATTTCAGACAATACTCCATTACGCTTGCGGCACTGTAGAGTTTGTTTGCGCCTTGCTGCCAAACGATCGACTGGGTCCCTTCAATCACATCGTCGGTGATCTCCAATCCTCTATGTGCGGGTAGGCAATGCATCACGACCGCACCAGGGTTCGCGGCTTTTAGAAGCTCGGCGTTAATCTGGTAACCCTGAAACGCCTTCATCCTCTTCTCACGTTCAGCGTCTTCTCCCATGCTCACCCAGACATCAGTGTACAGCACGTCAGCACCCTTGACAGCTTCCGTTGGTTTTCGCATTATAGCTAATTTTACACGGTTTTCCTCTGCTAGCATTTGCGCCTTCGCTAGAGTTGCTGCATCGGGATCATATCCCTCAGGACATGCCACGTTCATGTTCATGCCCGCCAACGCAGATCCTAGGAGTAGTGAATTGCACACATTATCTCCATCACCAATGTACGCTAGGGTAAGACCCTGAAGTTTTCCCTTCGACTCAACAATCGTCAGAAAGTCACTTACAATTTGTGTTGGATGCTCAAGATCGCTCAGGGCGTTAACAATGGAAACATGGCTGTGCTTAGCAAGCTGAATCACCGTGTCGTGCGCGTATACTCTCGCCACAATGCAATCCAGATAGCTTCCCAGGATTCTGGCAGTATCCTGTATCGGCTCTCCACGAGTACCCTGTAATTCGCTTGATTGCATGTAAATCGGCTCGCCTCCAAGTCGAAAGGCGGCCACTTCAAAGCTCGTTCGAGTTCGGGTGGAAGGCTTCTCGAACAATAACCCAATCACTTTCTTTTCAAGAATATTCCCTGATGCCCTTCTGGTCATGCTTTGCTTCAGGGCCCGCGTTCTCTCAAGAAGATCCGTGAACTCACTTCTATTCAAGTCAGCTACAGACAGAAATGATCTATGCAAAACTCCTTGCATATCTACCAACAGCAAACTCTTTCAAAGGAAGGTGATATGGTTAACGGTTGTGTCCACTTTGAGACACAAAGTGCACCCTTATTTTATTAACATATATATTCTGTAACATCTAGTAAAAAGTTGGATGTTTATGAAAGCCAGAACGGGCGTACTCATCTTCCTAGTTTTCTTGGTGGTTCTAGGTTCATCCAGACAGCAGTTACCATCCGCGAGAGCAATCGGTGTAGCGGATGTCATCGAACAAACGATCTACTGGGGCACTGACGTAAATAATCCAATCACGGCTCATCCCGGTGATACTAACATAGTGTTATCGATAGTGTTAGCAAATATTGGAGATGACATCGCACGTAACGTAACTGCGACTATGTTCTTCCATCCACCAGTTGATTACTCGTATGTGAGTTATGGAGTTATAACGAACGCCAGTTCGTGGACGAAGCTAGCTGGGGACATGAATGCTGCGAGCACGTTTACACTCACTTACACCGTCTCAGTTGAACCTAACGCTATTCCCGGGGTATACCATTATGCTCTTCAGATAGCCTTCAAATCTGCACGTGAGTTACAGCAGATTACCAAGACCGTACTGGTTGACGTTCCAATTACTCAGGGAGAACTTCACATCCAATCTACTGTAACAGACCCACTCAAAATGTTCCCGGACAGTTACGACAATACTGTAACGGTCACGATTGCAAATTCAGGGAACGGTTTGGCTAAGGACGTGCAAGTTTATTTGGAGTTGAAGCCACCGTTCGAAGTGGCTTCAAGTGGCTCCGACCAGATATTCCTCGGGAACCTACCCGCAGGCCAAGCTACGCCAGTGAATTTCCACGTAGACGTGATGCCGAATGCAACATTCGGACAGTACGAAGTTCCATTATCTGAAGTTGTCGGCAACCAGCATATACCGATCGGACAAGTTCCCCTTTACGTATCTGAAAAAGCACGATTCAAAGTTCTCAACATCAATCCTGAAACCCTCCATCCTGGCGATTCAGGAGTGGTCGTAACCGTTCAAGTGGAGAACATGGGGACGGCACTCGCGCAATCCGTACGTGCACAATTACTAGTTGGCAACGACATTACCGGAACGTTGTCCGACTTCCTCAGCGATATTCCACCCGGGCAGAATAAAACGGCAATCTTCACCTTGACCATTGATACCAACATGCCAATTGGATCCTATTCTATTGGTCTACGTTTCGACTGGACTCAGGATAATAATCAGTACGCGCTCAATCACACAGATCTTATCACATTAAACATGCAGGGAGGCGGATACACAACATACGCGCCACTGGCTGTGGGAGCCGTCGCTGTCGTTTTCGTTGGATACTTCGTAACAAGGAAGGTGCTGGCCAAGAGAGCAGCCTCCAAAGCTGCAACCGCGGCACAGACTTCCAAGCCTCCTCCTAAGTGAGGTTCGCAATAACGTATCTAAATTGGAGCAGAAGCAGGCATGGTCCGGCGATGGACACTAATAGTCATACTTGTAGTAGTGTTGTTGCCAAACATCGTGCCTCTAGTAGCAGCCCATACGACTCTTGGAGACAATAACGGTACTCCGCCATTTTTCAGGTCGAACGAGGAACAGTCGAATCCCACAAATACCTTTCCTGGGTCTGTGCATGTTCCTGGACCTCTGGGGTTTGTTTGGCCTGGGAGCGGACTCAACACGTATACTGGAGTCACCGTGAATCCGCCTGGCTATCAGAACCCGTTCACGACATATGAACAACCATTCCAATTAGCAACCGATTCCTATTCACCAGAAGGTGCAATTCTCACATCAATGCCCAGCCATGATAATGTTGGAGATCTAATTTTCGCAATAAACTTCTCTCAACCTCAACTGTTCCATCCGAATTTGGTTTTCAACTACTCAAGCCTAGTAATCTACATTCCCGCTCCAGTCTTTGATAGAACAGGCAAACTCATCCAAGATGGATTCCAGCCTACGGTCGGCATAAACTGGGGAGACGTAGGCATACCAGCTCAGTATACGTACAACAACGGGTATGCGACAGAAGGCAGCAACTCGAACATAGTCACAACGATTACTGATGATTACGGAAGCATCTCTGTACAGAGAGCAGACGCGACAGATCCATTCGGGCCGGGTTGGTGGATTATTCAAATCAGAGCGCCTAGCTCCGGAATCAGCTTCACTGCCGCACACAAATGGTCGGAGGCGTATTATGTTCGAATAAACCAGATGAAGGCTCCCGGAACGGCGGGACGTTACTTCTTCAAAATGTTTCTCAACGATTCCTTTCCGTTGCATAGCCAATCTCCAACCCGCCCTCTGTTTGGAGAAGCGATGCCGATGGAGAACTGGCCCGTGTTACTTGTGAAGGGTGAGGTGGACCCAGCGATTGTGTCGGGAACGATCAGGTATGGAGATCTGAATTCTACACTATACGGTCTCCCAATACAACTGCCCGGAGTGGTTAGGGCGGTCGGGATTGCTACCGATCCAGTAACGGGTCAGATAACAGGCCGATCAGTGGAAGCGAGAGGATACTTCAACGCTACCAACCAAGGCCATTACGAGGTGGAAGGTGTCGCGTCTGGAATCTATGATATCTACGCTTCAGCCGCAGGCTTTCCTGAACAGAAGGTGGCTGAGAACGTGCATCTCTTGCGCGGCCAATCGCTTCACACGGATCTTTACCTCAAAGTCGGCCCGCAGCTTAGCGGTACGGTTTATTCTAGAGAGGGTTATGGAGAGGTCCCTTGGCCCGGGCAACGTCCGATACAAGTCATGATCTTTGACAGTTATGGACCCGGCTACGGCAACCCGCAAAACGTGCAGGTAAGCTCACCCGCTAACCTAACAAACGCCCCCTTCACCTC
>DATKOK010000130.1:0-4955 GCA_035524675.1 Candidatus Methylomirabilota bacterium
CCGATAGATGTTAAATCAAGTGTGCACGTCAAGTTAACGAAGGGTTCAGCGTCGATGAAGTTTGACTGCTTGAAGCTCAGCGACTTTGAAATTCGAGACAAAAAGGTTCTGCTCAGACTGGACATTAACAGTCCAATGGACCTGAAGACGAATCGCATACTGGACAATAGCAGGATCCTAGCTGCAAAACCGAGCCTGGATGCGCTCAGAGAAGCGAAGGTCGTAGTAATGGCTCATCAAAGTCGGCCTGGAAAAGGAGACTTCACCTCCCTTCAACCGCACGCGGATCTACTAAAATCAGTCTGCTCCCAGCCAGTAAGATTTGTCGAGGACGTGATTGGGCCCTCGGCTAAGACTGCAATCACCGAAACGGGACGCGGAGAAGTGCTTGTTCTCGACAACGTACGGCTGTGTTCGGAGGAGAATCTGGAGGATAAGGGTGAGAAGCTTGCGAAGACTAATCTCGTTTCACGACTTGCGCCCCTCTTCGATCTCTATGTGAATGACGCCTTCGCATCTGCACACCGTTCCCAAGCCTCGATGGTCGGTTTTCCGCAAGTCCTCCCTTCCGCTGCCGGTCTCCTGCTGGAGAAGGAACTGGGTGCCCTCAGTCAGTTACTTGGAGAACCTAACCGACCGAGCACGTACCTATTGGGCGGAGCTAAGGTTGAGGACAAAGTGCCCGTTATCGAGAACATCCTAGCGACCGGAAAGGCGGATCGTGTTCTCGTGGGCGGCAATGTTGGCAAAGTGTTTCTGAAAGCTGCGGGTCGGAAGTTCGGCGAATCTGACGAATCGTGGATGACCGATGCCGCAGACCAAGTTCAAAACGCCCGCAGCATGCTTAGCAAATACGGCGATCGAATCATTTTACCTGTTGACTTTGGAACGCTGAGCGAGGGGAAGCGGCGCGAAGTAGCTGTAGCAAATATCGCGAATACTACCGGGAATTTGATGGACATTGGAAGCGAAACGTCAAAAGTTTTTGCCGACACAATTAGATCATCCAAAACCGTTGTAGCCAGCGGACCAATGGGCGTATTCGAACAGACAGGGTTCGAAAGTGGAACTAAACTGGTGCTGGAAGCGATGGCCAGCTCAAATGCCTTTACGGTTATTGGAGGCGGTCACTTGGCAGGTTACGCGAGCATGCTGCGAATTGCCGAGAGATTTTCGCACGTCAGCACTGCAGGCGGAGCGATGTTATCTATGCTAGCTGGTGAGGAGTTGCCGGCCATCGATGCGCTTCAAGAAGCATCAGCCCGATATCGCGAAAGACGGAAGGCCGCATAGGGGAGAATTTTAAGCATCATCTTCAATATCACGCCCGGACGCCTCGGTGGCTCAGCCTGGCAGATGCCTGCACTCGGGCACCTGAAAGCAGCCGCCTTGTAATCACCAGGAAAGCGGCAGGTCGCGGGTTCGAAGCCCGCCCGAGGCTCCATAATATTAATTCAAAGCTAATCTATTGATTGCCTTAGGGATAATTGAGGAAGCGTTTCTCCTTTATGCTAAGAAATGGATCGACGAAGATACCTGGGAACAGTGGGCCACGTGGCTGAGCGAGTAATCATAACACAGAAATCGTACATACCAAAGGCATATGGTTTGACATGGGAGAGTCGCGCTTGTCTACGGTCATGGTTCCTCCATTCTTGAAGGAACTGGTTCCAGGTGGCTTCGAATACGGTGCCAATCTTCTTGTCGAATTTGACTCCGATTCCGTTTGGTACGAGACGTCACTGACGATCGCTGCTCACGCACTAAGGGCGGGGATAAAGATTGACTACCACAACTTCCAGCACACTCCTAGTGATATTAGGAAAGCCCTCGACCGACGCGGGTTGGATGTGAAGAAGCTAGAGGATGACGATATGCTCTGGATCGTTGATAGCTACACTGTACAAACGGGACTTGATACTTCTAAAGACCAGACGGACGTTACTCAAGTCTCCGTGAAACTGGCCGACTGGAGTATTGCTCTAGCAAGGGATCTCAAGATGGGCATCTCTGAGACCATGAAAAGACGTCTGCATATTGACGATAACACCGGCATCCTTCTTCAATACAACGAGGAGAAGGCGATCATAGACTTCTGGCGCACCCGGTATATCCCGTATTCGAGAGCACGGGAATGTGTCAATATATATTCACTCTTGACGAACGTGGCTTCCATCTCATTCTACAAGCAGTACGAATCGCTTAGCGACGGGATAATTGATTTCAAGAGCGAAGAACGAGAGAACGAACTTCAACACTATGTGAGAATGAGAAGTCTCCGGGGCAGGGGATACGATTCGCGGTGGAGGAAACTCCGCTTGTCAGATAACGGCGAAGTCACACTAGACTAGTCATCCACCCGTCGTTGATATCGTTCTTGGTGTGCGTGGGTCCGCTTGTGGGTCTAGTGGTGCGCACACACAAAAATATACGAACCACGACAGTTCAAATTCCATTTGCCACGAAATTGATTCGTGTATAGGAGTGATTCGAAATATGGGAACATTAGAGGAAGGTGCGAGAAACGCTGTCGAGGTATGCATGTCAGTAACCGAAGGAGAGCATGTCCTCATTCTCACTGACCACCCCACACTTGAGGTTGGACTGGCGATTTCGAAGGCGGCGGAGCATGTTACACCGGGAAATGTGAAACTGTTTGTGATTGAGGAACATAGTCAGCGACCTGCGACGGACCTTCCTGAAGCAATATCCAAAGAAATCCCCTGGGCAAACGTGACCTTCCTTGTCGCAGACGGCAGGCCTGGCGAAGTTGCCATGAGGATGAGATTTGTCAGAACCGCTCTCAAATACGCACGACATGCACACATGCCAAACATTACGCGAGAACTCATGGAAACAGGAATGTGCGCTGATTACGCGAGAATCTCAGGCTTAACTAAGAAGCTTGAAGCTGTTGTGAAGAATAGTCGGAAAGCCCGCGTAGTGAACCCAAGTGGAACCGAGCTGGAAGTAGAATTTCACCCGTCCTGGAGATGGGAAATAGACGATGGACTCATTACAAGGAAAGGCAAGTGGGGAAATCTACCTGCAGGAGAGATCTTCACCGCTGCGTACAAGGCTAATGGAAAGATGGTCATAGACGAACTGGGAGATTGGTTCACAACAAAGTACGGCTACCTCAAAGACACACCAGTGACACTGATGGTGAACGAATCGCGCGTAGATCTGCCGTCCGTCAGCTGCGCGAATGTGAATCTTCGAAGAGAATTAGTCGATTACCTCTCCACTGACATCAACAGCAACAGGCTAGGAGAATTCGCAATTGGAACCAACATCTTCCTAACTCGTCTGACAGGCAACTTCCTCCAAGACGAAAAGTTTCCCTCAGTCCACTGCGCCTTCGGTGATCCACTCCATAATGAAACAGGCGCCGACTGGGAATCGAAAACGCACGTGGATGCACTCATTTTGAATTGCTCGATCTGGATCGATGACCGGAAGATAATGGAAGAAGGCAAGCATCTCATAGACTAACATGATCGTCGGTGTGTGTGGTTATAATGATTCGCACACACGAAAATAACAAGACCACGGTTCAAATTTCGTTTCCCGCACCACTAGAGGCACACACACGAAACCTCCAGCTGAATTGCGGACGAAATTACGATTGCGGTCGCTCATCAGCCAAGTATGCTCCGAGCATTTCGATGATTTCCTGCCTGCTGAGGCTGTGCTCATGGTCGTGATTAACCTGCTGCAGCGTTGACATGATCTTCTCGATAACCCAGACTGCCTCCTCCTTGTTTCCGACGAGATATCTTGATTTCGGATTTTCTGAAAACAATGCATGTAACACAGCTTCCGCCACCCTCTCCGGCGTCGGGTACTTGGTTCCGTATGATTCCTCAGGAGATTCAATGACAGACATGTCCTTCGTAAGCTCTTCACGGTATCTCGACTGGCTCAGCAATTCGTCTTTCTTGAGAAAAGGGAGAAAATTCGCTGTTATATTGCTTCGGAAATTCCCGGGCTCGACAGCACTGACTTTGACACCGAATTGATTCAGTTCCTCGCGTAACGTATCCGAATATGCTTCCACAGCGTGTTTGCTAATACTATAGGCGCCGAAAAATCTGGGGGTAAGGAAACCGCTGATCGAGCTTATGTTGACAACTCTGCCATGAGATTCTATCAGAAACGGGACCAGCGCTCTGGTCATACGGTGAATCCCGTAAAGATTAACGTTGAATACTCGGTAAAGTTCCTCGACGCTTGAATCGACCAAGGGTCTGTAGTCGGCTACTCCCGCATTATTCACCAGCCCATAGACACCTTTTCCTTCACTACGAAGCCTGTCTACTGCGCGTTGAATGTCCTCTGGGCTAGTGACATCCAGCCGCATAGTCGTGAGATTTGGTAACTGGCTTAGGCTCGCGAGGTCGTCTTCCTTTCGCGCACCTGCAAAGACAGAGTACCCTCTAGACGACAAGAACTCAGTGACAGTCCTACCAATGCCGGTACTGGCGCCAGTTACAAGAATTGGGCCGAACGCCTTCAATTTGAAACCCCACCTACAAATTCGCCAAACGCCAATATTAACCACTGACCTTGGACGGAAGCAGGTGGAACCACCACCAACCGCTACCACCAGTGTGTGCGCACCATTAGAGCCGCACACACAAGAAATACGACTCGCTCTCCCCTACCTCTCCAAAGTAACTTCGAAGTTCTCTGCCAGTTTGAGTTGATGCCAACGTCCGTCGAATCGCGCATTTCGCATTCTTCTGATTCTCATGAGCGTCTTCGGTTGATCGCCAGATTCATCAAACTTGAAGTCCACTATGCCATCATATGAGGCCTCGAGTCTCTTGTATACCCAGTCGCTGTGAACTCCGCTAACGTAGGCGTCGATACCGGCAGATCCAGCGGATAGTTTTCTTCCTGCCGGAATGTTTCGGGTCAGCAAGAATTCCACCCAATTCTTTTCGTCATTG
>DATKOK010000131.1:0-5344 GCA_035524675.1 Candidatus Methylomirabilota bacterium
TCAACGAGTAGGGGAAATGAGAAGAACACTTGCAGTGAAATGTGGTACCTACTCGGCGAAGTCGGTGATCGTGGGTCGAGTATCGAGACCACGTCAGTGATCGGACTGGTAGTGGCTAAAACGAAGTTAGACCCCGTCAAAGCCGTTCAAGATTTGCGCAAGCTCTTCCGGGAGAGACCCTGGGAGTTCAAGTACACGTTAAAGATTGTCCCTATCCAACGCGTAGTCCCCGCACAGATTTCAAACATCGAGAATGAAGCAGCCACCATTGCGAACGGAATAGGTCCGAAGGAAAAGTTCAGAGTGACAGTTGAAAAGCGTCATACGCCTCTATCGAGTAAGTCCATTATCGATGCAGTCGCGAAGCGGGTCGATCGCGTCGTGGATCTTGAAACTCCTGAAAAGATCCTGTTGGTCGAGGTTATAGGCGAGTTGGCTGGCTTGGCGGTCATCACGCCAAAAGAGATATTTTCCGTGGAGAAAGAGAAGAGAGTTCAGTAATCACTTCGCGATTGCGAGCATGGCTGATCTTTCGATAGCGAGTCTTTCAATCGCCTTCTCTGCCGCTTCACCGTCTCGCAACACGGCTTTCAACTCTTTATCGCCAATTCCAAATGTTCTGACCACCTTAGACTTACGGAGAGCTGTCCATCTGTCCAAGAGTGAATCATCATCGTCCTTCCCTCCAAAGATTTCCCCGAGGAATGCTGCCAGTTTTGATTGATCACTATTTCCCGGCAAAACTCCTATCACTGCCGTTCTCTTTGTCTTGGGTGTAATTCCAACTCGCTTGATTGCTTCAGCTATCTGGCGCGTGCCGGAGACGAAGAGGAGTATTTCCATTCCTAAAGATCGAGAAACCCGTCGCTTTGATTCATACGACTTTACAGCGTTGAAAGTGGCAAGTAGCATGTAGCGTGATCCAGCTATTCTATCAAGATCGAACAGTTGAACCGTTACATCTGGGAACTGAGCTTGGGCACTCACGAGTTGTGCAGGGTCTGCGGATCCGCGGAATGCTGAGATCCAGACTCTTCGGTCTAGCAGCTCGAAAAGCAACTATAGGTCGCCATTTGCCAGCTGGAAGAGGCTGTCGATAGTTGTGTCACTGAAATTGCATCTTCTGAGAATGTCGCGGACTGAATCAAGGCTGCGCCCCGCCGCTTTTGCTTCGTCTAGTAGAAGCTTCGTGGCTTCAAGGCGTTCCCAAGGGAAAATTATCCAATCACTTGTTGAAGTGGCAAAGTAGTCGGGTTTGAAGATGCTGTGTGGTTTGTAGTATATTGTGACCGTCTTTACGGACGCGGCCCCCATCTTGACCAGGTGTTCGAGTGCGACTTTCAGGCTTTCGCCCGTATCTGACACGTCGTCAACTACTAGGGCGTTCTTGTTTGCAATGATGTCGCTGATGGGTTGCGTGACTATCGGCTTACTGCCTGTCTTGGCCAATCCGGTGTAGAATTCGATCTTGATGTTTGCTGTGCGAGTGTTTTCCAATAGGTCGGAGAGGATTCTTGCAGGCGCCCATCCTCCTCTCGATACGCCTACTATCAGATCTGCCTTGAAGCCTGACTTGCGGATTCTTAACGCCAGGTCTAGGAGCATTGCATAGACTTCATCCCATCCTGGGGCGACGTAGTTTCGCCTGTCCGACATCTAGGCATCAATTGGTGGGCAATGTCCTAGGACTGGGTATAAGCGTTTTTGCGGTCAGCGGAGATGCATCTCCTCATCTGGCGTGAGGGGCCTCGGTGCAGGTCAGTCCATCCACGTCATTCCGCACGTTGACTTATCCGCACGTGTTAACAAACGTTGCTTGGTTCAGGTCTTTCGGAAGACGTACAATGTTTGGTCTCCGAGCCTATTCAGCGGGAAATGGCTTGATAATGCGGTCTCGAACTTCTCGAGAAGACCGCTTACGCGTTTGAATTTGACGGCATAGTCGCTCAAGTAGGCAGGAGGCAATATGGAAGGTAATCCAATCAACCTCTCAAGCTTGAATTTTCCTGAGAAAAATCGTGAAAATGCAGAAGGAGAATAGTACACTGAAGGTATGTCCAAGCCACCGACTGAGACCATTATCGGTTGCGATTTTCGCGGGGCCATTCGGTCAAACTGGAGCACTGCGGCGTGCGAAATTGCTTCGGAAAGGCAGAGCGAGTTCCTGATGGTGCATACCAAGTAGCCATCATCCGCGAGGACTGAGTGGAGGCCATCAACAAAACTCGGAAGTCTGGGTTCGCAGTTCAGTGCTCCATTGAAAGAATACGCGATTCTGGGCTTCTGCCCGTCTAGAATCGTTTTAACTGCCGACACCTCAGCGGCGCTCGCCAAGAGTGGGGTAATCCTCTTCTCAAGTTTCTTGGCGTGAATTTTGGTCCTCAGGAGGTTGATCATTTGGTTGGAAATGTCGGTGGCCACCACCTTTGCCACTCTCCGCGCGATTACGATCGCTTCTGCGCCAGTCCCACACCCGATCTCTACGAGAGTATCGTCCGGGTGCGTTAGTCGCAGGAGTTCTCGGATTGATTTTTCCCTAATCCAGGTGTTGATGTAGTTGTTGCTGATCGTGAAATCGTATTCTTCGGCAGCTGAATCAAAGGCGTTTGAGACTCCCCGGTAGTAGTTGGTGTTCCGAGCTTGCCATTCCGAAAGAGTGGTGGCAACTTCGCTCTCGCCTCTAACTGCAGCTCTCTTCTTCGGTGTCCCTCTCGGTGCGAAGCAAAGACAAACTGGCGAGTTGGCGTACCAGTCACGTACTACTCTGGCGCCGTATTTCTTCGAGAAAGCGTCGAGAATTTCGATTCTTTCAGCGGAGTCGGTTCGTGTTACGTGAACGTTCCATACATATTCTTGAAGCCTGAACTTTACTCTTTTTTGTTTCAGGGAATTGAGGACCCAGTCGCTCTGTTCGGTGCCTGCGATTGCGTAGAATTTTCCATCGAGTGAGACGAACCTGACACGGACAATGTGAGGGATTCCTGTTGTTCTCCCTTTAGTGACAATCTTGGCTGTTTCCTCAAGAACAGTGCTTGGGGGGGCGAGTATTGTTGTCATATTGGTTCAGTCCGGTGTAGAGCCGGGTTGATTATTTTGCTGCAAGTTAAGTTTGATCACGATTTATGCATCACTTCGAGCTGTTTGCAAAGAATTCCTACCATTAGTGCTGTGGGGAAGATGCGAACTTGGGGTCTTCGATGGAATTCTTTGACTAAAAGGATATATAGCAAATTCGAGGCTTACTTGCAGACTTACTACGTATGTAGTAGCCATCTAGTACATATTTCGAGGTATGTTGAGAATTGATGTTGGAAGGTTCGATGAAACAGCCTGTAGCTGAGGGCCTTCACCGAAGCTTGGTTACCGTGTACCAAGTTTCGTCATACCTGGATTTTCCGTTCACATTTGATGAAGTCGCTGACTTCTTTCTTCCAGGAGCCGACATTTCAGGAGATGAGCTCCGCAAGAAGATCGTTAGCGGAGACTTCGAGGATATTCCGTTTAAGATCGAGAATGACTGCCTGCTAACTCGACCCGGTCAAAATCCGAGTATTCGCGTAGTTAGAGAAGCAATATCCTTGCAGAAACTGACCTCGGCAGGCAAATTTGCAACTACTTTGGTTAGACTTATCCCGTGGGTCATGACGATCGCGGTGACGGGGAGTGTAGCTTACGGAAGTGCAGGGAAGCGTGACGACATCGACCTGTTTATCATCACGAAGCGAAACCGATTATGGCTTTCAATCTTCTTTGCACTCGTACTCGTGAGAGTATTCCAAGCATTTCGCCTAGAACCACGGCATCTTCTACCATTCTGTATGAGTTATGTCCATGATGAATACGGGTTCAGAAATGAAACACAAAAGAGCGTGAACCCACTCTTCGCCCGCGAACTTCTCAAAGCTGTGCCACTTACCGGCAAGAGTCACTATCGGAGAGTACTGGAAGAGAATGGCTGGGTACGAACCATGCACGCCTCTTCCTACGTCGCAAAGCTCGGAAGCCTACCAAGTTCCGATCGAGAGATTACCCGGAGGACGGAAATTCGAATAGTCGCTGACTGGGCAGACGCTTTTGCGTTTTTCTTCCTGAGTCGATACCTTCGTCTTCGTGCCTACCTGACGAACCTTAGGTTGAAATCGCACGGGCAACAGATGCGCCTGTTTGACCCGATCATTTCCAGAAATTCATGCGTTTACACGTCAAACTTCTATAGATGGCTACGCCAGCTGTGGCAGAACAAGTCCAGTTAGGGAGAGGCTCTTGACATCACTGTCAGTCGGAATCTGCGCCTACAACGAGGCGTGGAACATGCGACGTTTACTCAGCAACCTTACCCTCGAGCAAGGTATTCCGATTGATTCCGAAGTGATCATCGTATGTTCAGGTTGCCATGACTCTACACCGGACATAGTCAGAGAGTTCTCGGCAAGAGATTCACGTGTGAAATTGATTGAGGAGCCCAATAGGCTAGGCAAAGCGTCAGCAGTCAACTTGATACTTTCTAGAGCGAGAGGAGAGTTCATCGTCTTTGTCTCAGCCGACGTAATCCCGCAACCCGGCTGTATAATCGCGTTGCTCAAACCAATGACCAACCGCTCTGTAGGAATCTCATGCGGTCAGCCCGTGCCCGTAGCACGCGGTCGCCCCTTGATCCGAGGTATAGTGGATACTCTCTGGGGATTTCATAATTGGCAACTGGAGAAACTGAATGATGCCGGACTCCTGATGCATGCCAGTGAAGTCTTCTGTCTCCGAAACGGCATCGTAACTAGTGTTCCGTCGGACTTGGTGAACGACGATGCCTACATCGCAGTAAGAGCGAAGAGTCTTGGGTACGCGATCAAGTATGCACCTCAATCACAAGTGGGCGTGTCAGGTCCCCAAACAGTTGGCGATTACATTCGGCAGAGAAGGCGGATAATAGCGGGGCATTATCAGGTGCATGATCAAACTGGTCACTTCTCACAGTTCCTGTTCTACTCAGTTGTAGTCCGTCCTGTGGTGACATTCAGGATCCTTGTAGCATACTTCGCGTTACACGGTAGTATTCGAAGCGGGATCGCTACGGCGTTGCTTGAACTTGCCGCGAACCTTCTTGCAGGAGTCGATCGTGTTCGGGGAAAGTCGCATGCGATCTGGACGATATCGACGTCGACGAAGACTGCAAGGGAACTGTAGTCCAGGATGCGAGACACCAAGGTTAAAGATCAGAATTCCCGTATCGCTGCCGCTCATCGCCCCGGTGGCTCAGCCTGGTAGAAAATCTGCCAAGAGCGCCGCCTTGGTAGCATGTTGATCGAAGAGGCGAAGGTCGCGGGTTCAAACCCCGCCCGGGGCTCCA
>DATKOK010000132.1:0-28283 GCA_035524675.1 Candidatus Methylomirabilota bacterium
AATTGATTCGATAAACGAACCCGGACGACCAATACCTAGCAATGTCATTGCACCTTCACAGGCTCTTTCGTTCGGTGTTGTCCTTGTTTCGATTGGATTACTATGTTCAGTTGTAACTGGAATTCTGACAACAGCCGTGGCCATATTCAGCATGATCCTTACAGTTGCATACAATACTCGATTCAAGAAGACGGGAATCGTCGGCAATATTATGGTGAGCGCGAATGTTGCGATCCCATTCGTTTACGGTGGGTTTGCAGTTGGAAACGCGAGCTGGCCACTTCTGATCTTCGCACTGCTCGCGTTTCTATCGAGTCTCGGGCGCGAAATCGTGAAGGGAATCGTTGACGTGACCGGTGATAAATCCAAAGGCGTACGCTCAATCGCGGTCGTAAAAGGGAGTAATTACGCTGCGAAACGTGGAGCGTCGTTCTTCTTAACCGCCGTTGTGCTGAGCGCTCTTCCGGTCGCGTTGCGCATGGTCTCGCTCTACTACGTGCCACTTGTCGTTATTTGTGACATAGGATTCCTGTTAACATCATACTCGATCGTCATGAGTCCGACCCAGCGTAATGCTAAGAGGAACAAGAAGTACGTCCTGATATGGATGACTTTTGGGCTTTTAGCTTTTGTAGTTGGAACGCTGTGATTTGCACTGTCTGACTGAGCTCAAAACGTTTTTATCATATCAAAACTAGCCGTAGATAGATGCGGATGAGAATTAACAATCGGTTGAGGATGGAATCACGGGGCAAGAGAAAGCTATCCAAAGAGATGATAACATCCTTCCCGAAGGAGATCGTGGGCACTTTCGCTCATCTCCCGCGAGTCTTCAAGAAAGTTGACATCGATCGATTGATGGGTGACAAGATTTCGCGCAGCATGAAATGGCGATATGTCAGAAGAATGGAACGATTGGGAATCGTTAAACACTCGACTAAGAAGTACTATCGCAAAGTCTACGATACCATATCTGATTGGATGGAAAAGGACGCGATCCCGAGAATCCGCCGAATGGAATCATCCATAGCCGAGATTGAGACTACGAGCGCAGCTCCTTAGGCTTTTGAATACTGTTCCATCAACTCCTTAGCTCTGTCAACGCGAATCTTGCGTTCGTTGACCATTTGGGAACTAATCCGATCGATCAAATCTCCTGTCGCTCCCACCCCAATCGCGATGTTTCGGGCGTGCAAACTCATATGCCCTCGCTGAATTCCTTCAGATGCAAGAGCCCTCAACGCGGCTAGGTTCTGCGCCAGTCCGACTGCGCAGATTGTTTCTGCGAGCTCTCGCGCAGTCTTGACGTCCAGTATCTTCACAGCAAGTTTTGCAATAGGATTGGAGGCTGTTGCGCCTCCAACAATCCCTACTGCCATTGGCATCTCTAGTGTGCCAATCAGATCACCCTCACTGTTTTTCTCCCAGAATGTTAGAGAAGTGTACTGCCCTGACCTAGCAGCGTACGAATGGGCTCCGGCTTCAATGGCTCGAGTATCGTTCCCCGTGGCCAACACGACCGCGCTCACGCCGTTCATAATACCTTTGTTGTGCGTGGCACATCTGAATGGATCAGCAACAGCGAATGCGTAGGCACTTAGTATCTGGTCCACTACGTCCTCGCCTCCCAATTGTTCTTTCCCGAAGACGGCTTTTGCCCGTGCGAGCCTATTCACAGCAAGGTTTGAAATTACCCTGAGTAGAACTTGCCCGCCGGTCGTCTGTTCTATTAACGGAGCAATCGCCTCCGCCATTGTGTTGACCGCGTTCGCTCCCATGGCGTCTCGGCAATCAACCAGCAATTCCGCGATCACCATCTTACCGACTGCGGAGTCTATGACCCGAACCTGCAAATCACGCGCGCCACCACCGAGCGATATGAGAACGGGATCTTGGTCGTTCGCATGTTTGATTAACCTGTCCTTCTGTTTGAGGAGTTCAAATCGAGCATGCTGGGGGTCAGGCATGCCGACGATTTGGATTTGTCCAATCATAATGGGTTCGGTAGAAGCCGTGCTGAACCCTCCCTTTGACCTAGCCATTCGCGCGGCGTTGCTTGCGGCTGCAATTACTGAAGGCTCTTCGATAGCCATGGGAACCAAACGATCGCGACCGTTGATCAGGAAGTTAGTCGCTATTCCCATTGGAACTGGGAGAACTCCAATAACGTTCTCAATCATTCGGTTAGCCACGTCAAGACCTAGTGATCCAGTTTGGCGTAGTGATGCTTCATCGTCACTTGTCAAACTCGCGAACTCTTTAACGAGTTTCACACGGTCAGAGACTGAAAGCTTGTAGAATCCTGAGAAGTCTGAGCTCTTGACCATTTCGCATCCCTGCCTTGCTAATGCGGCTTTATGGATTAAGACTTCCTTCTTACGGCATATCGCGCCGGGTCAAAGCCTCTTTGGGAGAGCCAGAGGTACGTGTTCCCTGTGATCACCAGCGGCGTGTTACGTAATTCTTCCACCCTTCGGGAACCGGTGAGAAACATTGCATTACGTAGTTCCTCTACAACTACGGTAAGTTTTGCTGTGGCTGCTTTCTCACCTGTAGCTGCTGATTTCAGCATTGGTATAGCTAATCCACCATAGTGTGCTCCAAGTGCGAGTGCTTTCGCAATATGAAGACCATTCCTGACTCCACCTGATGCAAAGACTTTGAGATGCGTAGTTGTGGACACCTCCACAATGCTGGCAGCTGTTGGCGTTCCCCAGTCCCAGAAGGTCTTCCCTAATTCGATCTGGACGGCATGCCGCTTCTCTTTTGCTCTATAGTATTCAACGGCGGCCCAACTGGTGCCTCCTAGACCTGAAACGTTGATCCCCTTGACTCCTGCTTTTTCTGCTTCATATGCAGTTTCTGACGAGATACCGGCTCCGGTTTCCTTAATCAGCACCGGAACTGAGAGTGCCCGTACTACGTCTCTGATTCTCTGCAGCATTTTGCTGAAATCTGTCTCGCCTTCGTACTGGACAGATTCCTGTAAGGCATTCAGGTGAATGAAGAGACCATTAGCGTCTATCATATCGACGGCTTTTTTCGCTCTTTCTACCGCGTCTTCTCGCGAAAGCTGTGGGCATCCTAGGTTCGCGAATAGTGGAATCGATGGTGCGTTATCGCGTGCGATGCGATAGGTGTATGCGAGTTTCTGGTCTTCTATCCCGGCGCGTTGGCTGCCGACTCCCATGCCTATTCCAAGCTTCTGCGCCACTTTCGCTAAAGTGCGATTGATCTTGGCCGCCATAGGAGTACCGCCAGTCATTGATTCTATTAGCAGAGGGGCGTTCATCCTGTGACCGAAAATGTCTGTGGAAAGGTCGATTTCGCCCCGATCAATTTCAGGTAATGCTTTGTGCACTAGACGCACGTCATCAAATCCTGTTGGGACGCGAGATTGCACGTTCTGGTGCAGGGTCGTTTGAATATGGCTTAGTTTCCGTTTGGCGGTAAGGGTGTCAGGCATCGGATTACGTCCTTTTGATGGCATCACTCGTTCAACTATATGAACGAACGGCTCCCGGCGATATGTATCGTCTTGCGTCTGCAGGTCAGGAGTTCTACTTGACGATAGATACAGTACCGGAAGTGGCATCAACTATCAAATGATCGCCGGTGGTGATTTTTTCCACAGGAATATGATCGACGCATGGAACTCCGGCTAAGATGGCGCCAGTTGCCACAATCGTTTCGGTTTCTTTATTCACAATCGCCAAGGGAGCTTGATTGTTCTTTGCGAGGCCGTAAATAACATAGGACCCTACGGTGGATCCTTTGCCGCAAGGAAATACAAGGATCTTGCCTTTGACAGATTTGCCCTCGAGCTCGTGGCCTTTCTCTATGAAGAGACCGGTCTTTGCGTCGATGCCGCCGTAGAATCCTATGGGCTCTTTCGACACTATGCATTCTCCTTCAACTTTCCCGGGACTTATTCTTCTCCCTATCAGAACTTCCATTTATTTCGCCTCGTGGCTAAGTTACTCTCTCGAGTAGCGTATCCAATTTGGTGAACACAACGTTCTGTTTACAGAACCCTGGCAGGTAGTTCGCTGCTTTACCGGAGTTAACAGCAGTAGTCTTGTATCCCATATCTTCGATTGGAGAAACTACCATGCATGTATCTGCAACCACTCTTCCTCCGGCCGCTTCAATAGTTTGCGTGAACCCCATCCGATTCGCCGCTTCCTTGACCATTCTCGAAGTGCAGATCCACAACGGTTTCTTCAACTTCTTACCTTCCAGCTTGCGGGAAATTGTCATTATCTCTTTCAGCGAGGAGTGCGGGCAGCCCAGGATCACAATGTCCGGCTCTTTTCCAGTGGAGAGTGTGGAAAATGTTTCCTCCAAATCCTTGTCAACTACTGTTAGTTTCTCTAATCCTTCGGGTTGCATCAAGCGAGCTTCAGGAGTTAGATTTTCAATATGGTAGAGTGCGACGGCACCTGACGCGGCCATCGACGCCCCGAGGGCTTTTAAATGATCAGTGTCGGCGTCTCTAATTCCCGTGAAGTATGGGATCTTGTTCTTGACTTTCTTTCCGACGACATAACCTAGCGCTCCGAAATCTGCGTTATCCTCAAGCTTGGCATTGACGTGTATTACCACATTGGGTTTCCTGTTCTCTTCAAGGTGGAGACCATAGTTTGGCGTTACGCCGCATAGAGAGGCAGCAAGTGCAGAGGGCCCTCCTTCTCGGTTTGTTCTGGCGCCGATCACGGAGTTGGAGAACGAGATCGCTGACGATTCTGACCATGCAATGTGTTCCCCGAACCGCGGGAGATTCCCTGCCAAGTAAGGAGTGCAAGTGGCGCTGACAACTATGCCCATCTTCTTGAAGGCGTTCATAATGCGAAGCTGGTTTTCGGCGAAGGTTGCTGGTATGTTCATTTCCTTCCAATCTTCGATGTCCATTCCAGCGGGGTTGAGGAATGTTACAATCTTTGCGATCGCACCCTTGTTGGCGTAATCCTCGAGGAACTCGACGCCGGGAAGACCTATGGACTTGTATGAAACACCCGCGACTTGGGCGGAAGCAACAGGAATCATCTTATCGGCTCCGTAGATCTCTCCGAGGCTTACCAATAGTCGGAACATTCGCTGCATAACTTCGCCGTCTTGCCCTGAGAGGGTCCGTTCCTCAGCAGCAGTCAGATGCATCTAACTATGCCTCTATTTTCGCGTCAAGTAGTCGTTGAGGTCAAGTTCCATCGGGAGGTTGGGTTTCTTGAACTCTTTCTTTCCTCCCTCAGGAATTGTGAGGTCGAATCCGACCTTGCAGGTCATTTGTGTGTCCATATCCGAGGAAGGATCAAGGGACGAACCCTTTTCTCTCCTTGTGACCATGTTCTTATCGGCTTGGAAACGTGTTGCCATAGCCCATTCAATTTCGTGCGGGTCGTGGATGTTGATATCGTCGTCCACAATAAAGACATGTTTCATGGATTTGTGACCCTTGAATGCAGCTTCTATCGCTCTTGGACCGTCCTTCGGATTCTTCTTGTGTATGCTAACAACTCCGTGAAGCCACGAGCATCCGCCTGGGGTCACTAGAACATCATTGACCGCACAGACCTTAGCAACCTCTCTGAAGATCGTCGGCTCCCTCGGCATACCCATCAGCACTTTATGCTCGAGTCCACCTGGTAATAATGCATGATACATGGCTCCTTTTCGCATGTAGATTCTCTTAACTCTAGCAACCCGCTGTTTTCTGACGATATCGAAGGTTTCAGTCAAGTCTAGAAATGGGCCTTCCTCATGTAGCTCTCCAGTCAGTTCAGCCATAATCACGATGTCTGAAGGTGGCACTAGATGTCCATCAAGGTTCAAGAGAGGTGTCTCTTCAAGGGCATTGGCGATTTCGATCTCACTGGCCCCGATGTTGACTGATATCGCGGCGCTCACGAGAACTTGAACTGGGGAAGAGATGCAGAAGGCAAATTCCTTCAATCCTCGTTTGATGTAGGCGTCGAAGTGTCGTTCGAGTATTCGCAAGACGAGCAGATCGTTCTCTAGTATCTGTGCTCGGTGGTAGGAGAGATTTGTCCCGTACTCCTTGTCATAGCACGCGACTATCCCTGACGAGATGTACGGTCCCCCGTCCTTTGGATAATGCGTTAGTATTGGAAGCTTGTTGAGATCAGTGCCTATGTTCTCGTACCCGTTTGCATCCTCAACTTTCGTCTTCTTCGGATGGTCGATAGCATCAGTGAGTTTAGCGATAAGCTGGTCTCGGCTCGTGCCGAGTCCGATGGCGACTAGATCCCGTGTAGAGCAAACATTAGCTATAATCGGCGTTGTGAATCCTTTGACATTGTCGAAGAGAAGGACATGTCCGTCCAGCATCCGCATCAGAGTCGAGATTTCATACTTCGGGTCTACGGGTTTTGTAATCCTTGTCAGAAACCCTTTCCTGTCTAGAACATTAACAAACTTCGCTAACTCCACTGCCATTTCACCGGAGAAACGTAAGTTGAATCTAAGTTCAGATCGTGGTGCGCAGTGCCTGAAAACCCTTCCTCTCGATTTCCACGGCGACGCGTTCCTGAAGCTCCAGGCCCGGAGTCAAAGCTACAATGTAACCCCCCCGACCGGTGCCTGTCATTTTCGCCCCCAATGCTCCGGCGTCTCGCGCGACCTCCACCAGAGCATCCAGTTCGTCACTGGAGACACCAATTTGCTGCAGTAGCTCGTGATTCTTATTCATGTACATTCCCAGTTTCGGTAAATCCATGGCGGTAAGTTGTTTCCTCGCTTCTTCAACAAGTTCAGTTGCAGACTTGAAGATCTGAGCATACTTCTCGGCTGCTTTCTCTTTACGTTCCTTGACGCCTGCGACTACAACCTTGGTGTCGGCGACAATGCCCGTATTACCCATCACAATCTCCACTGGACTTCGGAGCTTCATTCGATCCATGATTTGCGAAGTTCCCTCGCGCCTATACCAGATCAGGCCGCCGTACGTTGCTGCTGTATTGTCGATTCCTGAAGGTGTGCCATGGTAACCTTTCTCCCCTTCGAATGCGGCTTGGTTCACTTGCTCATCTGAATATTTCAGACCCAGCTCGTCTGAGAACGCCCGTGCGATAGCAGCGCAAGATGCGGCGCTGGCACCCACACCGCTGGCGGCTGTCAGATCGCCGCCCAGAGTGAGCTTGAAGCGGTTGTGTTCTACGTCAATGTTCATGAATTTGATCATTTGTTCAAGTGATTCCTTTTGTTCTCGAAACTTCTCGGCCTTGTATCCAGGTGTTTCTGGTCGACGATCATCGATTTCAGTGCCGAATCCATTCTCTCTCTCGACAAGCGCCGTGGTCTTTCTTCCGATCGCTGAGACGATTGCTGGAAGACCGTATACGACGAAATGTTCATTGAACAGGATGACTTTTCCGAACCCAGCGCCCGTTCCCAAGGCACTACTCTCGGATCTGTCTTCCTCTAAGCTACTAGAAAAGTCAAACGGAGATATGTGAGCTAGAAGAGGTGCTGGTCAATTGCGCGCGCAGAGCCCCCCACTTCGCTCTTGATTACTTGAAGTTGCGTATTGTTCCGTATATCGTCGCAAACAGTGTCCAAATGCTCCGGTTGAGTATTGAGGAAGACAGACGGACCAGTATCGAGTGAATACCAGACTGGAATACCTCTACCTTCACGCAGCGCCTTGACGCGTCTAATGACAGCGATCGTTTCAGGTGACACCAACACTAGGCCGCTCCTTCCGGTTGTCGTAACAGCGTGAAGACTGAGGGAATCATTCTCAGCTATCCTGGATACTTCACGAACGTCGCCTCTCTTGATCGCCCTGATCATCTTAGGCACCTCAGTCTTCACCTCCTTCACTCTTGCAGTGAAGAACGGTGAACTGACGGATTCTTCATGAGCATGCTCCGTCTTCACATCCGAAGCCAACGGGACGATTCCCATGGCCAGCTTAACGCGTGTTCCGTCATCCAGCTGCCGCGCGAATGATCTGCCGTTCTTGTTGGCGTACCAAATAGCGAAGCCGCCCACAAGACTTCTGCTCGCAGAACCAGACCCGAGACGCGCGATTTCGCTTAGGCGACTTAGCTCAATCTTCAGGTTAAGAGCCGTGCTCGCTGCGAGCGCAATGGACGCGAAAGCAGCGGCTGAATAACCAACGCCCTTAACTTTAGTCAAGTTGTTTGCACTAGCCAACCTAAAGTGATTCTTGTTCTTGGCTAATCTCCGTAATGGGTCGATGACGGCGAGAACTCGTCTCGCTTCGTTGCCCTTGGCAGTCGCTCCATTGATCTCGATTAGGTCCTCAGAGTATCGAGGGTTGAAATCGACTGTCGCAGTTGTAGTCAATGCCTTAGCGCACACGGAGATACTGTCATGGTATGGCAGTCTCAATTTCCTGTTTTTCAATCCATGATACTTGAGAAGCCCTTGGATGGTGTGGGCGCATGCAGTTGACTTCCCCAAGATAGGTCACACCAATAATTTTCAGTAATCAAAACCAATTCGGTTTCTGATTGCACATATAAGTCTTGGGAATCCTGGAAGTCAGTATCTTCCTAACCTCGCGCGAATAGGATTGCTGCATATCCAACTACTGAGCTAGAATCGTTTGTGATGTCGCCACTCGTATGATACGCCAAAAGCCTCGGTTTTGCTGTTCCATCGAGTTTCGCTAACTCCATTAGAACTGTAATCGGTCCGTACCCACACATTGTGACCTGGCCAGCTTCACCGAGTTCATTAAGCTTCTGACTGTCAAGTTCAGTGATTGTGCTAATGGCGGCCTTATCCTTCCGCGCTGCAACTAGGCCGGGTTCATAGTGGGTGAAGTCGCTGGAAGCAACTACCACTACGTGTTTTCCCCGCGAACGTTCTGCGATGCTCTTTGCAATTTCTTGACAGGTCTTCAGGTCTTGCATCATCATGCAAATTGGGACAAATCTGATCGACTCCCCGTAGAGATATTGGAGGAAGGGCAGTTGCACTTCGATCGAATGTTCGGAGAGGTGTGCTGCTTCATCCTCATCGATGATGCTGCTAGCCGTACGTATCTGCTCTGCCAAGTCATTGTCGATCGATACAACTCCGAGGGGGGTCTCCCATGCGCCTTTAGTCATCATTGAGATCCCACTGCCGAGTCCAGTGTGATTCGGACCGAGGATTACGACTGAATCCGGAACTCCATCGGATGCAAGTTGAGCATAACTGTGAGCGGCTACAGGTCCAGAGTACATGTATCCAGCGTGTGGGACGACGACCCCGAGGATCTTCTTCGGACCTTGAGCGACATTCGGAACATGGCCTGGGCCTAGTTTGTGGATGAAGCAGTCATGTATCTGATCCTGTAATTCGGTTTTGCCTCCTTCGTAGAAGGCGTTAGCAACGTGCGGTTTCCTTATCTTCAAAGTTCTCCGCCCGCTCTGGGAGCGATGGCGGCTAACTTGGTTTCGAAATCGTCTACTGTTGCTGTCAATGTGCCATCTTGAGGAAGCTCGCCTCGTTCTTTCAGAACCTGACGGGCAAGCAGCCAATACACCATTGCAAGGGCCCTACGCCCCTTGTTGTTGACAGCTATTGCAAGGTCAACTCCGCTGAATACATTATCGGTATCGCATAGAGCGATCACCGGTACTCCTGCGCTTGAGGCTTCCTTGATGGCCTGCCAGTCTGCTCGTGGGTCAGTAACCATCACGACTTGGGGGTCGGCGTGGTATGGTTGGAGTGGATTAGAGATTAGCCCTGGCATGAATCGACCCACGATGGGGACTGTTCTTGTAAGTTCGCAGAACTTCTCGACAGGTGTCTTACCGTATAATCTGGAGGAAACGATCAATGTTCGTTCCGGTTCAAATCTGGCAATGAAGCGGGCTGCCAGACGAATCTTCTCATCGGTCTTGCCAATGTTCAGAATGAATAAGCCGTCGGGCCTCACTCGATATATGTACGCTTCCATATCGCCCGTCTTGATTCGCGTTCCAATGTGCAAACCTGCTGCGAGTAGTTCTTCAAGTGGCAGAAGAAGATCTTCTGACTTTGGCATTCCTTCTTTGTCTTCGACAATATCAGACATTTGGGATCACACTGAGTTTACTCGAACTGTGCGCGCCTCTTCGCTGTGACCTGAGCGTATCGCAAGAGGTCGTCCACGACGTCTACCTGGGATATGAACATTCGTCTGCAGCAGTATCTACTCATCCCGATATCATCAAGCACTTTCTTAGGGCGTTCGCCAGCTTTGATACGGCGCGAGAATTCTTCCCACCGGTCAGCTACTAGTTTTCCGCATGTGAAACAACGAACTGGGATGATCATAATCTATCACCGGTAAGATTTCTGTTCTCTTCGCCGTGCTCCTGGTCCACCGAATTTCTTCGGCTCTTTACGTCGTGGGTCTCCTGCCAGCATCGTCCGGTCATAATTTGTCATTGTCCTTCTCAGTTCTGAACTCCGCGTCCATGCTACGAGACCTTTGGCGATTGCCATTCTCGCGGCCTCGGCCTGACCCATGACTCCACCTCCACTAACTCGTACGTTGAAATCAAGAACCTTGAATCTCTCACCTGAAAGGACCAATGGTTCGGAGATCTTCGTACGAGAGACTTCGGGAGTGTAAGTGAGGAGCGGTATTCCGTTGATAAACGTCTTACCTGATCCGTTCTTCACGATTGCGCGGGCGATCGCAGTCTTCCTCTTTCCGCTCACTAGGATTATGCGTTTCTTCTCGGCTTTCTCTGGCTTCTCTGGCTTCTCCACCTTTTCCGGTGTCACAGTAGCTTGATCGCTCAACAAATTTACCCTCCAATCTCCTTTGCTAGATCTTCCAACGTCACGTACGGGGATACCAATCTGGACGCATCTGCCTGCGGAACTTTGGAAGCATCCTTGCCCGCATACTCTTCGGGAACGCCCATGAAGACCCACACTCGATGGAACGCGGCTCGACCTTTGGGTTTATCCCACGGAAGCATCCCCCGCACTACCCTTCTGAAGTAGAGATCGGGCCGCCGTTGGTGAACGGGTGCGTGGGATTGAGTTCCTAAGGTTCTCGTCTCGAGTCTGCGCTTAGCTTTCTCCACTATACTCTTTCTTCTGCCGGATATTACGGCCTTCTCTGCGTTTAGCACAATTACCTTGTTCCCCTCGATCGCTTGCTTTGCTACGTAACTTGCAAATCTTCCTAGAATTTGATTCTTAGCGTCCAGAACTAGTTCCTTTGGCATAAATCTCACCTCATGACGGTTACGTTTGATCCTTTGGGATAACGTGCCACGAAATCTTTCAACGCCATGCACTGGCCGCCTGCGCGTTCGACCTTTTCGCGGGCTGCCAGAGAGTATTCGAACGCACCGATGACTACGCGGTGGTTGATGGCGCCTGATCCGAGTAGTTTTCCAGGCACAAACACAAGTGAATCAGATTTGGTTGAACGCGATACGTGGTTCAAGTTGAGAACGGCTCTTGCTCTTCGGGGTCGAGAAAGCTGTTCTGCAGCTTTTGCCCAAATCGGTGCCTTGTTTTCCCGTCCCTTTATCTTTAGAAAACGTATCACGTCCGATAGCTCTGTATTGCGAATTGTCCTCTTCAATTCCTCACACCTGTTCTAAGCCCTTGCTTATGATCTCGTCCAAACCTGATGCCTTGCGGTCGAGAACTCTGGCCGCCTCAGTCACTACTCGCTTGGTCGGTAAAGCTCCCGTCGATTCCACGTAGAATATAAACGAGTGCTCATCTCCTTCCACTTTCACCGGGAAAGATTTCTTGGTGTCCACCGGAACAGCCTTCTCAACACAATCCATGCAAAGTGTGCAGGCCATCTCGTCACGAACCATGATTTTGTTCTCCGAGTTAGAGGAGTAGACGTCTGTTGGGCAGATTCGTATAACCTCCTCTGGGTTAGCGAGATTCTCAGGATTGAGAGTGACCTTTGGAAGATACTTGTACGCACAGGCTGAGACGGGCTGCCATTTTGCATGCTCGATTCCGCGGCCTAACCGCGCATACATCTCCAAGCGTAGCTTTTGGGTTGGTCCAAGCTTGACAATTGGAATATTTCCACTAACTGGCGTCACATCGCTCTCTGGCTTCAAGTCAGATGAGTATACCATGAGTGGTTCATCTTTAGCCTCCGCTTCAAGCGTAAATGAAGCTCTACACTTGCTGCATCCGAGCTCGCTCTTGCAATCACATTCTTCGGGCAGCACGTAGGTGTCAAGATCCGTTTTGAGCGGGATCAGTCCGAGGCGGTGCGCAATCACTTCATCGTACAACACGGATGTGTTCTCGATTATGATTACATCTTCGATAGCCATTGTCGGCACTTCTGCCATCATGGCTCTTCGAAGTGCATTTGCATATGCGTGATCTGTACCCGTTAGCAGAAAGCGTAGGAAGCTCTCCTTATCTTCGATGATCTTTATGTCCAAGTCTACGGACCTCGATAAGCTAGCCGCTCTCCATGATGATGGTTTCTAGGTCCGAGTCCACGATATTTCCACTTCTTGCCAACGAGCTTTTTCGAGTAGCCTCGGCGGGGCTTATAAACTATTACGGCGATGAACCGTGATGAGAGCGGCCGTTTTGTTTCGGAATCTCGAGAAGGATTAATCTTCATCAGTACTTTATCAGTTCATGAAGCGATTTGGCGAACCTGGTGTTCGAGCTTGGGCTCGGACTGACTGTTGCAGGATTACTGGTGGCATTCGCGGCGATCATCATGATTATGACGGGAAAGAAAGGTGACCGCCAAGTTAGAGGTGGGGGAATTCTATTCATTGGGCCTATCCCGGTTATTTTCGGTACTGATAATCAATCCGTCAAGATCCTAGTCTTGCTAGTCATAGCCTCTATCGGTATGATCGCGATACTCATGGTCCTCCCGTACTGGTTGAGATGAAATGGCTCCCTGTGCTGTATGTGGAATGCGTGACGCGTCATTCGTCTGCCATAATTGTGGCCGAACAGCATGTCAGGAATGCTTCGACACGAATCGGTGGCGGTGCAGCAGCTGCAGTCAATCCACCTCAGCATACGACGTCAACCTTCGAGGGCCGCCGATTTCAGCTTCTGGCCTATTCCTCTTGGCGTTTGCCATGATCTCCGTCGGTGTTCTGCTAATGTCTTTTGCTCCAATGATGAGTGGCGAGAGTGTTGGGAGCGTGGGAACCGTAATTTTGATTGGTCCTATTCCAATAATCCTAGGCTCAGGACCACTCGCTGGTGTTATGGTCGTTCTTGCGCTGGTTCTAACGATCGTAGTCGTGGTTTTAGGCTTAGTTGTTCAGAGATGGCGAAGATGATTATGAAGCCGCGACCTCTTGTCCCGCCGTCGTCGCAGCTATAATCTTGCGCAACGGGTGATCATTCTTCGACAGCGGACTGTGAGTGAAATACTTGATCTTCTGTTCCTCATTCTTATTAACAATGTAGCCAGGGACTGAGACAATTCTGCCAGCGACGGATATATGTCCGTGTGAAACGAGCTGACGTGCTTGGTAAACGGTCTTTGCAAGCCCCCGTCTGAAAACCATTGTCTGCAATCGTCGCTCCAACAAGTCACGGATGTCAAGGTCTAGAACTTCATCAATAGATGCGGACTCGGACAGGACTCCGATATTGCTAAGTTTTGTCAGATATTCGCGCTCTATCTTGACGCGCTCGGATTCACCCGTGCCCAGGAGTGATCGTGCTATTCCTCGTACTTCTGAAAGCATTGTCTTGTACCGCCACAACTCTCGTTTGTTCCGTAGCCCGTATTCTCCGACCAGGCGCAGTTCGACTTCGAGCTGGTCGCTTCGCCATGGGTGCCTGGGCGTCTCGTAGCTCTTTCGCTGACGTTTGGGGTCTCCCATTTACTTCTTCTCCTCCTTCTCTCTCTCAGCCGCCGCCGCTCTTGCAGCTTCCATCACGATCTTTTTCGCTACTCCAACCGCCCGACCCTTTCGACCAGTAGTTCTGGTCCTTTGGCCACGCACTTTGAGTCCAAGGGAATGCCTGACACCTTTCCAAGTTCTAATGTCTGTCATGAAGTCGATGTCGTTCTTTACACTTAACGTAGCATCCGGTCCGATCAGATGAATGTCCCTACCATCGTCCAACGATTTTCTTCGGTTGTAAAGTCGCGCGGGCAATCCGTATTTCGCAGGATCGTGCATAATATCCTCAAGCTTTTGGATCTCAGCCTCGGATAACTCACCGACTCGCATGCTCGG
Source organism: Candidatus Methylomirabilota bacterium (assembly GCA_035524675.1). Classification (GTDB taxonomy): domain Archaea; phylum Thermoproteota; class Bathyarchaeia; order 40CM-2-53-6; family 40CM-2-53-6; genus FEN-987. The sequence goes on from DATKOK010000132.1 coordinate 14,190, forward strand.
CTTCACTTCAGAAGCCTTCACGATCGCAGCCGCGTAGCTCGGACCAACCCCGATAATTTTAGTTAACCCATATACGACGTTCTTCGTCCCATCGATGTTCGTTCCTGATACTCGAAGAACGTGCCTGAATTCTCTGGACATGCCGGTTGCTCCAAGTGCGAACGGAAAAGCGAATTGACGTGTATTAAACCTTACCTGAAGACAATCATTGAGTCTCGATTAGTGGGACCAATAAGCCTAGTCCCGAACAGCAATGCAACGAAGATACTGGATTATCTGCTAGAGAACCCAGGCGTCAGAATCGTACACTTGGCTGAAGCTTTGAGGATGAATCGCCACACTATATCATATCACGTAGAACCATTGCAGACAAGTGGGCTTGTCGAGAGAGTTGAGCGAAAGGGCCTGAGACTATCGCCGATAGGCTCACTACTCATTAAATCAAGTCTCCTCGCTAGCGTGGTTCCTCATCTGACATGAAGGTGGCGCCGGGAGAGGGATTTGAACCCTCGAGGCCTTTCGACCACAGGCTTACGGTTTGAAGATTCCAGGCGTGGGCTTTGGTGAGAATCTGCCCCTTACCAGGCTAGGGAACCCCGGCTCATTTCTTTTCTGCATTCTCAGACCGATTTAAGGATTCGATTCTACTTCCATAGAGCCGGATATGTGCCTCGTTCCATCAGCACACGTTCAGGGCTGACTGCCAAACCCTTGTCCTGATCAACCATATCCTTCACGGTGAGAAGCACTCGCCCTATCGCGATGGCCTCGCCCTTTAGGGTGAAGAGCGCTACTGGCTTACCCTTTTCAATGGATGTCTCAACTTTCGCTATGCCTGGGATTGCTAGTGTTGCACCGTGGCACATGGAGTCAACGGCAGAATCACGCACGATGATTTGTGGAAGAGGCTGAAGTGCTAATTCCATCGGCCTGATTAGTTCACGTATTGGCAGCTCGTTTCCTTTTTCGAATTCTTCCTGCGCTGCGCTCAAATCGTGCAGAGTGGTGAGTCCCGTTTGCTCGGTAAATGGACCTGCTCTAGTTCTCCGAAGCTCGCGCATGTGTGCGCCACATCCTAAGACTTCACCCACGTCAGAGCATAGTTTGCGGATGTATGTACCCGCCTGACATGAGCATTTGAAAAGGACCATACGTCCATCGATTTCAAGGATGTCTAGTTGGTATATGGACCGTTTTCTTGGCGCTCTTTTTACGGAGGCTCTTACGGGTGGTTTTTGGTAAATCTCACCTGTGAACTCTTTCATTACTCTTACCAGCGTACTGTTTGGAACGTCAGCATGAACTTGCATGAGGCACACGTACTCCTTGCCCGAGTACAGGAACGCTTGGACGATTTTCGTGGCTTCTTCTAGCGCTACTGGAAGTATGCCGGTTACTTTGGGATTCCCCCGACTATGAGGTCTCTAGGGTGCCGCCATGGCCGGCATGTGATATTCTCATGATGCGCTTGATCCAAGCTACTACTTCGTGGCTTGACGGACCTGCAGGTTTATCGATGTTCATTATTCCGTACTTGATATGATTTGAAATCGACCTGCTTCCTGGCTCGCAACCGTACCGCTGGTCGGAGCTTTCTACTACCTTTGTCACAAACTGCCGACCGTCAACTCCTGGAATATTCTGCAAAGACTCACCTCTTTGCAGCTTGCTTCGTGTTGGACCCTATTAAGTAAACACGAATGAACGAGCAGATAAGCGCCTGAGAGTTTAGGCCGCAGCCTTGGGCTGAAGGACGTCTTCCTTCATGAACTTAGTTTTCTTCGCTTTCGTGAGGGCTTTCTCAACCTCGTCATCGGTCGCCCCTTTCTTCAAATCGACGGTCTCCGAAGTCGACTCGAGGTGGCCTAGGTTAGTGCGCCTACGTCTCACGCCAGTTACAGCCTTAGGTCCCGTGACCAGTGCGAAGTTCTTGTCTATAACATCTACAATCACGCACTTCTTACCGGCCTCTCTTCCGAGTAGTTTGACGCATATTCTGCCCACTTCGATACCTGCCATTTCCTCTCACTCCACGAGGGACCGGATTAGGGAAATGTGAACTAGATAAGCATAGCTTGGGCACTTTTGTCAGTAATCTTTGCGAAACCGGAAAGTTCGACATCGCTTGCGTCTTAAGTTGATTTGGCGGCTTCTTTCTTTTGCATGAGGTTTCGTACGGCGGTTAGGATATGTTGCTTCGTCACCTCGATTGAGTGAAGTCCAGTATCAATCTTCAGATCGTAAATGCTGAGATCTGAAACATCGATCCCATAGTACTTCTGGTAGCGTCTTCTCTGAATCTCCTCACGAGCGAGAGTCTCATTCTTCGCAAACTCGAAGGAAACATGATCGCGTTGTGCTATTCTGTTGAATCTGACATAATCTGACGCTGTCAAGAGCAATCTAACGTCTGCTTCATCCTTTATCATCCACGCGGCAAGTTGCGCGTCGATCACGGCACGGCCTTTCTTTGCTTCTTCCACGGTTCGCTCGTCTATGAGATGGTCGACTTCTGGGTCATCTGCTGCGTACTGGCTGAATGATGCGAGGGACATTCCTCGCTCTCTGGCGAGCTCTCTGAAGAGTTCCCCGGCTCCGACGTATCTGAGTCCCAGACTCTCGGCGAGTGCTCTTGCATAGGTTGATTTGCCGGTTCCGTGGGGACCGCTTACGGTTATGACTATGCGCCTCCTTGCCCGCTTGCTTTCATCGTCTGATTGGGCGTTCGCCATGCACTGGACCTGTCCGCGTGTAGCTATGTATCTTGTACTTAATTCGATTCACAATTTGCTCTGCAATATGATTAACCGGCTTGTCAAGCTCGGGGTGAAGCCGACATCCTCGAGTTTGATGATTGGTTTGATTTAGCGGTAAGTTGAACTTCAGCTTTCTCGGGTGGCTTGGAGGATGCCTGTTCGGAGGCAGTTGTGACAGAGCACGCCTCCGTATGGCCGTGATGGTCTCTTGCTTGATTTTGGTGTTTGGCGTTGTGATGTTACTCCGCGAAGTGGTTCTCCGCATGAGGCGCATCGTCCGCGACCGTAGGCGCGGCGCATATAATGTATAGTCTTCTTGCCTCCCGGTAATACCAGGTGCCTACGTCTCTTGCTCCTACTTCGCAAGCCGTGACGAGGCATTCACCTTTCACCCATCCCTATTCCAAATAGTCGCATCATTGGAAAGTTCACTGCGAGAGAACTCAGGAAGTACCACGAGAAGAAGTTAAGATTTATGCCCATAACGGGGAGGGGCCATGGTGCGACTGCAAGTACTTGACCGGCGAAGACGGCGTTGAATAAGTACCATAGGAGGAGGAAGGGGACGAAGGTTACTGCTGTGACTTTGAATTGTTCCATGCTGGCTTTGGACTGAAGCTTCACCATAGCTTGCTGTTTCTTCATCAGTTTAGATAGCGTCTGATTGTCATTCGCCTTCTTTGCTGCGTTTACTGCTTTGCTCCAGGCTTGATATTCTCTAGTCGTTTGCCTGATCATATCGTAATCGACAAGGAGTTTCGCAGCTGTTGACGACATGAGCCCGAGAAGAAGGGCAAGACCCATGACGAAGAAGGTTGACTGAGGGGTCTGACTGTAGGGTTTCAAAACAGTCTTGACATACGCGACTATGGGACTTGTCCAACCAGACCACCACGCTGTCTGATTGGAGGTCGACGAGGTTACTGTAGTCGAGGTCGTCGCTGAGACTTGGTACGGTGCTCCCAGCGAGGATTGGGCGAACACTCCCTGTGAGACCGAAACAAGTACTGATGATGCGGCTACGATTAGCAATACAGTGAGAGCTATCCTCGTTCGCATTATGTGATCACTATTCACCGAGGAAGCCCCTGGCTGCGGGATATAGTTCAGTAATTCTCTCCTGTACGAGTATCTGGTAGTATTGTTCGATTATGCCCACTGTCAGGAGGATGCCTGTGCCTGACCCGAATGCTCCCAGAAAATCAGCTGTGGCCGCGATCAAGCCGATTAGGAGTGCGCCTAGGATTGTCACTGTGGGGATGTATCGCTCAAGCATCTGTTTGATGGGGATCTCTGATCGTCTGAATCCCTCAATTTGCATTCCCGAGTCGAGGAGCTGTCTGGCAACGGCAGCTGAATCCATTCCGCCCACTTCCACCCAGGTAACGGCGAAGAATACGCATCCGATTATGAGTAGTATCGTGTAGACGACGGCTCGTATGGGGTCCTGTGCTGCAAGGGCTAGGCTCCTCGGGGGGACTACATAGTAGACTAGGCCACCTGACGGCTGGTATTGTTGTCCCTGTATCACAAATTTGCCGATTAAGTTGAGCCAGAAGTTGCTGTTAGTGTTGTTATACTTCTGCCAGATCAGTTGGCTGATGAAGTAGATGTTGCCGAAGAGGGCTGCTGCGAATATTACTGGTATGTTGGAAACGTAGAATAGTTTCAGAGGAAACTTGCCTTTGAAGCCTCGGTAGCGAGCGTACGACACGGGTATCTCGACGCGCATTCCGTTGAAGTATATTATGATTAGAAAGACGCCTATTGTGGTGAGGAAAGCTACCATGTCGGGCAGTCCCTGTGTTCGAACGAACATTGCCTTAATGTCTTGTCGGCCCACCAGGCTTTGGCCGAAGGCGATGACCGCGCCAAGGTAGTGTCCATCTGCCATTGGACCCATTGGAGCGACTGAATCCCACCATATGGACGAAGCTACGCCTGCTGCGATGAACAGACTGATGCCGCTGCCAAGCCCCCAACCTTTCTGAAGCATTTCGTCGAGCAGCAAGACAATGAGTCCGGATCCGACGAGTTGGAGGAGTATTACAATTTCGGTGGTGCCCTGGAGCGTTCCGTAGGTGCCTCCGAGGATGTATGCCAGAGCCTCGAACACGGTCATGACTACAGATAGGATCTTGCTTGCGCTGGTGAAGAGCGAGCGGTCTTCAGGGTTGCTCATGTCTAGGTTGATCATCTTTGAGCCTGCCAGGACTTGGAGTATCAGTCCCGCCGTGACAATCGGTCCGATTCCAAGTTCCATCAGTGTGCCCCTGTTTGATGCGAAGATGACTCTCAGGGCTCCCAGGGGATCGTTGATCCCCGCGGTTGAGACGCCATAGAGCGGGACTTGAGACATTACGAAGTAGACTATTAGTGCGATAACGGTCCAGAATATTTTCTCGTTGAAGGCGACTTTCCTATCAGGCGGCTTGATGTCCGGGAAGAATCGTGCGATGGGTTTGAACAGCTCGATGAATCGGACCATCAATTTTCACTAGTTTTCTCGGTCATCGCGTCTCCACCGGCTTCCTTCAGCTTTCGTAGAGCGCTTTCCGAACATCTTCCGACTTTGACGCGAACCGCCTGAGATATGGTGCCTGATCCAAGAAGTTTAGCATATCCAAGCTCTTGGAGATCAATGACGGCCACGTTGTTCTCTGTCTTGAGTCTATTCTCTCGAGCGAGCATTGCAACGAGGCCTGCGAGCTGGATCAGATTTATTGCATGTTCTGGTCGTCTTTTCTGAGCTACTGAGATGAAACCTTTCTTTCCGGCATACCTCATGTCGGAATACTCTTTCGTGCGGATCAGCCGCGAACGTTTGTGCCTGTATCTACCTGCCCGGCCGGCGCCGCCTTGCATTCCAGTTCCGCGATGCTGACCGGAAGTACCCCAACCGTGAGTCCTTGATCCTCTTTGATGTCGCACTTTTCGTTGTCGTGTTGTCAATAGCGTTTCCTTCGGTAGCTCATGAGAGCATGCGAAGCCCTCAGGTCAAAAGTGCTGAAAATAAAGGTAGTGTTAGGGTGTGAGAACGATTTTGCCGCAGTTTCCTGTACCGATGAGACTCATGGCATCTTCAAGTTTTTCAAGATTCATTCTATGCGTTATCAGAGGGCTGAGGTCGAGTTTTCGTGTCTTCAGGAGACTTTCCAGGCGATACCATGTTCTGAACATTTCGCGTCCAACGATACCCAGGACGTGAGTTTCCTTGAAGATGACGTCATCCGCTATATTCAGAAGGACCTCTCTTGAGGGTATGCCGAAGAGAATTACTGTACCTCCGTTTCTTACTGCTCTGAATGCTTGTTTTATCGCGTGGTCATTGCCTGACATTTCGAGCACTACTCCTGCGCCGTGTCCATCAGTGTCTCTGTGTATCTCCTCGACGGGGTCAGTTGTACTTGAGTTGAGGATCTTCGATGCGCCCATTTGCTGTGCAATCTTCAGTCTGAAGTCGTTGATATCTATGGCAGTAATTGTGAGCGCGCCAGAGAGATTTGCCAAAGCGATTGCACATAGTCCTACTGGACCGCATCCGAAGATAGCAACATGATTTCCAGTTGACTGGGTAGCATATACGGCGTGGACTGCGTTGCCGAGTGGTTCAAGAATCGATGCTGTTTCAACAGGAACTTCTTTGGGAATTGGCCACGCGTTTTGAGCGGGAATGCGCGCATACTCGGCAAATGCGCCGTCGACGTCAACTCCAACTATAGCTAATCTCTCACAAATGTGAGAATTCCCGGTTCGGCACTGATAGCAGGCGCCGCAGCCGATGTGGCTTTCTGCTGCGATTAGACTTCCCTTTAGGGCGGCGTCAACCTCGCTGCCGGTTTCCGTAATCTCGCCCGCGAATTCATGCCCAATAATGCGCGGAGGCTTGATATGCTCTCGTGCCCATTCGTCCCATCTATAAATGTGATAGTCGGTTCCGCAAACGGACACAGCTTTCACTCTTACTACAACATCCGATGGCCCAGGTTTGGGTCGCTCCGCGTCGATGAGAGTGATACCCGGCTCCGGCCGTAGCTTGGCAAATGCTTTCAAGCAAATTCATGATGCTTTATGAGTCGACGCTCTTTATGTCTTGCTGGGTCTGGTAAACCTCTTATCCGTCCGATTGGGTGTTTTGCTCTGAATAACTTTTGTCGACGATCAGACGTGATCCACGAGGTTTCCTTCGTGAAGAGTACAATCGACTTGTGTCCGAGGACTTAGATTGGAGGATCCGCACACTCGCATCTGATAGTGGACCGTGGGCGACTATCGGGGATAAGAGAGTTCTAGTCCTCTGTTCAAATAACTACCTGAACCTAACCAATCATCCGCTCGTTAAGAAGGCGGCGGTTGATGCTGTCGAAAAGTTCGGTGCTGGATCAGGTTCCGTTCGTGCGATCGCGGGTACAATGTCCGCGCACGTCGAGTTGGAGGTCGCTCTCGCAGAGTATAAGAGAACTGAAGCTTCGTTGGTGTACTCGACTGGGTTTGCGGCGAATGCCGGTTTAATTCCTCAGCTAGTAGGGGACGGTGACCTCATCATCAGTGATGAGCTGAACCACGGGAGTATTATTGACGGCGTAAGATTATCCAGGGCAGAACGCGCTGTCTACAAACATGGTAATCCGGATGACCTTAGCCGCGTCCTAAATGACGCAGAGAAGAAGAATCACAAACACATCCTCATCGTGACGGATGGAGTGTTCAGTATGGACGGCGATATCGCACCAGCGGCTCAGATCGTGGAGTTAGCTGAAGAGCATGGTGCAATGACCTACATTGATGACGCACATGGTGACGGGGTGTTGGGCGAATTCGGACGGGGCATCACATCTCATTTCCATATTGAAGGCCGTGTTGACGTGGAGATGGGCACATTCTCGAAGGCGTTTGGCGTGGTGGGCGGTTATGTCGCGGGTTCACGAGATTTGATCAATTACGCATTGAACAAGTCCCGCACTTGGTTGCTAAGCGCGTCGCACCCGGCGAGTGTTGTAGCCTCATGCAAAGCGAGTCTACAGGTCGTCCAGAAGGAACCAGAACATTTGAGAAACCTGTGGAATAACACTCGCTACTTTAAGGAAGGATTGAGGAATTTGGGCTTCGATACTGGGACGAGTCAGACACCCATTACCCCGGTTATGGTCGGAGACAGTTCAAAGGCAAGGAGAATGAGTGAGATGCTGTTCGAGGAGAAGGTCTTCGCGTTACCCATAGTTTACCCGATGGTAGCTCGGGACAAAGCTAGAATCCGAACGATCATGAATGCAGGTCATTCTAGTCAGGATTTGGACTACGCCCTGAAAGCGTTCGAGCGGGTTGGAAGAGCTCTAGGGATTATTTGACCCGTCACGTTACCCAGTCTTTGGGAGTAACGATCCGGTAAGTGCTGCGCAATGCTTCGTAGACAGCGTACGCCATCGACCCTAACGTACTCGTTGACCCGAAGCTCCTTGTCCAACAGTCCTTTACACCTGCCAAGGTGAGGACTGTCTTCGGGGTCTCTCCGCCGACGAGGCCGAGGCCTCTCGGTCCTGGGATTATTTCTATACCGACACTTCCACATTTTCCCTTAACGCGGAATGGTATCGAGTGAGTCTGTCCGCAGCCACATTCCCAGCTTCCACAGCCCCGCTTAATTGGAACGACATCTAGCTTGGCCTGCAGGGTGGCTTTGTCGATTGCGCTTCTCACTTGCCTTGCTTTTGCTCCGCCAACTCCTAGGAAGCCGGTTCCGTTTCCTACGGCAACGATCGCTTTGAATCGAGATTTCTCTCCGGCGTCCGTCTGTTTCTGAACAAACCCTATTCCGAGCACTTCCTGTTTCAATCCGGGGAGAAGGACGTCGACGATTTCTGGTTCTTTAATCTTCAAGCCCTGTGTGAAAATATCTTCGAGGGAGACGATTTGGCCTGCTTGGACCATTCTGCCAACTTTCGTCTTAGGAATCCAGCCTGCTTCGGTCTTCTGGGTTTCTGTTGCCTGCGCCATGTTTACCTTCTCTTTACTAGTTTGTGTGCTTCGATATATTCATCGAGATGAGCTGCACTGCGAAAGGCGCCGCCTTTCGACATTAAGGATAGTTTACGGTATACGTTGGTAGTTATGAAACGTTTGTCTCGTAATCCTCGTAGTTTGCGGCGTATTGAACGGATTCTGATGACCCATTCTGGCTTGCTCGGTTTGATTCCGCCTTTCCTGTGGCCGGGGCCTTTATGCCGTCCAGCCAGTAGTTCTAGTCTTCGTGTTCTTTTCCGGCCCCTGCTGATTCCAGTCTCGGGGAGTTTGCGAATGCTTCCTTCATGTATGAGTCTTCGGATTTCGGTGCGTGTGATTGCTGAGGCGACTCTGTCCGTGTCATCAGGGTCGACCCAGACTCTGGTTGTTCCAACCTTGAGTAGGTCGGCTGCCAGTCTCTTTTGGCTTACTAGACTCATTTAGTTCCCTTCTTTTCCTTCTTGATTTTAGGCTTCGGCTCTTCCCGTTTAGGTTCAGCTTCTGAAGTGGGTTCTGTCTCTTTCTTCTCCTCTTCGGAGGGCGGGGTTACGGCAGCGGCCTCTTCTTTCTTCGGTCCTGGGTTGAGAATGCGGATTCCACGCCGTTCAGCTTCGTCGAGTATAAGAAGACGCTTATTTTCTCCTACTCTGTGTGCAATTCTCGCAACGCAAACTTTAGGATCTATCTGCTCCAAGTCTAGAGGTCTATGGACCAACATCTCCCTCATGCCTGATGGATGAAGGCCCCTTATGGAGGCTGGTCGTGCGTATCCAATCTTAACGAGTGGTGGCCAACCTTCTTTGCTGCGTCTTACGCGACTGGATTTTCCGCGCGCGATCCTCCATGATGGTTTCACTCGTTTGTATCGCCAGCTCTCTTGTCGAACGAATTTCGGTCGCGCGTAAGTTTTCATTTACATGCCCTCTGATTTCTCGAAGATGTAGACTCCGTCGAGGAAAACACGTTGATCCTTATCGCCAATCTTCGTTCCCGTCTGTATATTCGCGGCAGTTTGGCTTACGTCCCCAAGGTTGTTGCCTTGGACATGGACTTCGTCTCCGACGACTTTCACTTTTGCCGAACCGACAATGTCGATTATTCTTGGAGTCTTTTCTCCCGTGAAGTTCTCTATTGTTAGGTTCTTTTCCTTCTCATGAACCTTTATGGTGACGGGAAAGTGAGCATAGACAACTTTGAGTTTGTATGTGAAGCCTTTCGTTACTCCGCGAATCATGTTGCGCACGTGCGCCAATGCGGTACCGACCAATGCAACTTCACGTTTTCGCGCCCATGCGCTGTAAACTCTAAGAGTGGTCCCTTCGATCGTGAATTGAACTGGTAAGTGTGAAAAGTCTTCTTGGAGGACACCCCTGGGTCCCGTCGCCTTGACCAGTCTGCCGTCTATTGAGAGTTGCACGTCTTGAGGGATTTCTAATGTTCTTTCTGCGAGTTCGACGAGTACCATTCAGTTACACCCTACATGTATTTCTTGAATCCTAAGCTTGGAGCCAGTTCTCTGAAGCATTGTCGACAGAGCATCAATCCGTATTTTCGTATGACTGGGCCGTACTGTCCACAGCGACGGCAAGGCCTGCTGCCCTTTCCGTATTTCCTGACTTTCTTTGCTTTGACTTTGGCCATTGAATTAGGCTCCTTTGACTTGTATCGCGAAGTTTTGCGTGATGAATTTGATTGCTTCGTCTTTCGATATGCGGTGTGTTTTTCCAATCGGAGCAGGTCGAATTCGACGTCGCTTGATCCTGAAGCCTGGACGTTCGAGGGTGCCGATTATGTCCATACCAAAAATGCCGAGTTCCGGAACGTACTTGGTGCCTGGAATCTCAATATGCTCCTTCACGCCGAATGCAAAGTTGCCATTCTGGTCGAAGCTCGATGCTTTGAGCGAGTTGCTTACTGCTTCGAATCCGCGTTTGAGGAAGGCTGCAGCCTGTTCTCCCCTGAGAGTAGTGAGGCAGGAAATTGGTTCGCCTTCGCTAATTCCGAAGTCTTTGAGCGTTCGTTTGGCTTGTCTATTGCAAGGCTTCTGGCCAGTAATTTCTGCGAGGACCTTTCTGGCTTTTTCTAATTCTTCGCCTGATTTTCCTACGCCGATGTGAACGGTTACCTTCGCTAATCGAATGTTTCTCATGGGGTTTGCTGGTTGGGGTGTCGGTTCAGTCACGGCTTCCATAGAGTCATGCAGCCTCCAGTTTTATTGCCGGCTTATCGGTTCCTACGACGAACGTGTAGTCTACGATTGTGTCGAACTTACTTCCGGCCTGATCCTCGATTGTGATCATGGCTGGTCGGGTTGCTGTTCCGCTTTGCAGTTCCACGATCTTTCCACTCTTCCCGGCGTTTCTGCCTGCGACCACCAGCGCAAGGTTTCCTTTTTCGAACTTTATGTGATTGAGGATTCGTTGTGTGGGTACGCTGACTCTAAGAGTGTCATTCGTCTTGTATGGGGCAGCACTTTCTTCCTTGGGGATGATGACGTTTCTTCCGTCGTGAACTCCGAATTGTACTCTGCCCTTGGGCGTGATCTTCTTGTCCATGACTTTGCAGAGTTTGAATTTCGCCTCGTCCTTTGGTATTCGGACGATGGTTAGTCCTTGTCTTTCGACTGGTAGTATTCGATAAGCGAGGTTTGCGTCTGCAAGTTCGATTACATCCATCAGGCCGACGGGGTGGTTTTCATCGTACCGAGTTCGACCGTCAACCTTGATTTTTCCTTGGGAGAGTATGCGGACAACTTCTCGACGAGTTTTGGCAACGTGCAAGGCGTCCCGTAGAATTATCCCCAGCGGTAAACATGAATTTGCTGCGTGTGCGCCTGCGTTAGGCTTGGGTGCCCACGTCGCTTCTTTTCTATGGATTGGCCAGTAAGAAGGTGCGGGCAATCGTTTTAGATGTTTAAGTCCCCCTTTACTTCCCATGATTAAGCCTCCTGTTGCGAATTCTTGGTTACTGCGACTTTGATCGATTCTGCCCGCCATTTGTCGTCAAGGTCGAGTTTGGTTATCATAACTTTTGAGGTGTCAACAGATACGGTGGTTGATGTACCAGCAACTTTCTCACGAGAAACGCCTTCAATGAACAGGCGATGTCGTCTTGTGTCGACATTCGTGATCTTTCCTTCGATCCCAGCGAAATCGCCTCTGAGGATTTTGACAGTGTCACCCTTCCTGACTGGGTATGAATTGCGTCCTTGACTCGTCTTTAGCTCTGTGGATAGTGAAGCTGACATCAATCTGCGTCTCCGACTTAGAGGGGCTTTGTAAATTGCCCGTCTTTGCTTGGAGGCCTTAGTGGAGACGATTCGCGTCATCTGACCACGCTCAAATGATAATGCTCGCAAGGTTGGCCACTCTCGGCCACCGTTCTGCAGCTTCTTTGGCGACTGGACCGCGTATTTCTGTTCCCTTCAATTCGCCTTCCGGAGTCATGATCACAGCCGCGTTATCATGGAATGCAAGTCTTGTTCCGTCCGGCCTCTTGAACACCTTTCTCTGGCGAACTACAACCGCGGGAAACATCTGTCGACGAAGGTCAGGCGTTCCCTTTGATACGGAAACCATTACCATGTCGCCTACGCATGCAGCTGGAACCCTTCTGAGTCTGCTATGGTAGCCGATTACTTGAATTACCTTAAGTTCCTTGGCTCCAGTGTTGTCAGCGCAGTTGACACGGGATCCGTTCGGGAGACCACGAGAGACGTGCGGCCGGTACTCTACCATTCCTTTAGCGCTGACTGCACGTGTCTTAGGTCCCGGCATTGGCTCTCACGAGGCGCTGCAGAACGCTGCTTGCAGCAAATTAAGGTTACGTTAAGTATTCCTCAAGCTTCGCCTGTCAATCTCTCGACAACAACGAAGGCTACTTCTTTGCTTATGGGCCGACATTCAGCGATCCTAACACGATCTCCTTCGTGCACTTCAAGACACGGCGGGCTGTGTGCCATAATGCGGCTTCTCCGCTTCTCGTATCGTGTGTACTTCTTCACGTATTGCAAATAGTTCCGCTCTACGGTAACCGTCTTCGTCATCTTTGCGCTTACAACCTTCCCGTCGAGGAATTTGCGTCTAACAGAAAGATGCCCATGATACGGACAGTTGCGGTCATCGCATGACTTCTTTGGTGATTTTCCTTCTAATCCGATTTCCGACATTACCATCGCCTAATTCTGGTTTTCAGTCTGTTCTCAGGCCTGCCGAGTAATCTGCTTCCGTCGACGTCGACGAGGCGTCCGTCAGCAAGCTTGAACCTAAACGTAGCAACATTCTTAGGAATTAATACCTTCCTTCCTTTCCTTGAGAGAGTTAGCATATTCTTGCTTTCGTTGACAATCAGTCCACTCCTTCCCCTAAGCGATCGGTTCGGTGAACGAACGATCTTTACATTCAGACCGATGAGTTCGTGTCGCAATACATTCTCCGGAACAGCGCTCATGCTTTAGCCCTCGAAGGTTCAGGTTGACCCTGCACCGTTAGCAGACGGGCGATTGTCTTCCTGATCTCCTTTATTCGTCCGGTGTTTTCTACGGTACCTCCCGATTTAACATTCGTCCTGAGTTTCACCAATTCCGTTCGTAATTCAGCAAGCCTCTTCTCTCGTTCTGCTGGAAGGAGCTGTTTGAGTTCACGCTTTCTTAGTATCGGCAACTTCCGCAACCTCCGGTGTGGCTTCAGGTTCTTCTGATGTGGATATGATCTCTTCAACTACTGGTGGTTTAGGTGGAGTTTCAGGTGCGTCACGTATAGTCGGCTTATCTGGCAGACGCATGTTGGGGGGCATCAACTTTACGCTGATGCCGAATAGTCCTTGTTTCAGCTGCGTGTCAACAACAGCTGTCCGGACTATTCTACTGATCGCTTCGCCGACAGACGGAAGATATCCTGACTTGTACTTCTCATACCGAGCACGATCAGTCGTCAGCTTTCCACGAATGGCTATTTCCACACCCACCGCTCCGGCTTCAATAGTTCTCTGGAGCGCCCAGTACGCTGCACGTCGAAAGTGAATCCCGCGCTGTAAAGCCATGGCAATCTGAGATGCGACGACCTTCGGGTCGAGTTCCGGTATCTCCAGCGTCGCCACAGAGATTTGTGGATTCTCAACTCCGAAACGTTCCTCAAGTATCTTTGTAAGATCTCGAATGCTTTGGCCACGTCGTCCAATTACTAGACCAGGTTTTGAGGCATAGATTACTACTCTTGTTCCGAGAGGTGTCTTAGCCATCTCCACTTTGCTGTATCCAGCACGTTTCAGCTCCTGGGAAAGATATTCGTCGATCTCTGCACGACGTGCATTTTCCTTGACAAAATAATTCTGAATTGGC
>DATKOK010000133.1:0-3589 GCA_035524675.1 Candidatus Methylomirabilota bacterium
CGAACCGGAAATTCAGGCCCAAATTACAAGTGGACTTGTGCCAGCCGAACATGGCATCGAACTGTCCAGACTTGACGCTCGAACTAGCCGGATTCTAGCGCAACTCAGCCGGAGAGACAACCAAAATCCGCTCAGGCTTGAAGAACTGAGAACGCTGAGCAGACAACCGTGGGAACAATTAGCAAATGACCCCCGCGTTCAACCACTCCTTGCAAACGATCCGATCGAGCAAATTAGACGACTACGTGCTCTAGTTGAACAGCAACAAACAACAATCCAACAGCAAGGAACAACGATTCAAGAGCAAGCGGACAGAATATTGAGACTTGAAAATCAAGTAGATGCTACCAACAATCTGGCTATGGATAATTTGATCAAAATATTCGCGCTTAGGGGTGACCTACTACCGCTAATCCTGGAACGTCAACAATTTCGGAGATAACTGGGAACCAACATGCACTCGAACCTTTGAAAACGACAGCTACGATCTCTCCCACATTTGGTTCATGCGCGCGAAGCACTTTGCAGGTTCGTGTAGAGTCTCAGCTTGCATACATCCGAAAAAACATGATGATGAGAGCCGGCTGAGGCAATGACACCTCTCGTCATTCTCTGCTAGTAAGTGGTCTCTGTTTTAGAATTGTACACGTACAGGTGAGAGAATGAGCTGTCCGTCGTTGCTCCGTGCCAGTGTTTCTCTCCTGCTGGAATGAAGAAGATCATGCCGGGTAATGCGACATGCTCTTCATGTTCGTTTGCCACGATTCCTTTGCCGCTCGTGACGTACAGGACCTGCTCATGATCGTGGATGTGCATCTTTGTTCGGGCTCCCGGTGAGAAGGTTACTATTGCAGATTTGATCTCTTCCGCACCGAGCGGTTTGTCGATGAGCGTCTTTATGTTCACTTTTCCTCCCACAAAGATACCTCCGTCAGTATCTTCGGATGGTGCTTCGTTCAATTTGATGGCTTTCATGCCTATCGAACCTACCTGCAGACTAAGCTCCTCTGCTATTTGTGTGCGTCTCTATTTCACACAAACTCGTTGACGTCAGCAGGCATGAGAGTATTACGCTTGAATCAGTCGTACATTTCGTGCCTTCAATCCGGTGCGGTCGATCAGACCGTTCCCCACGTGTGCTCGCAGTTGCAGTAGCTTTTTCCAAAGGCATCGTCATCTGCAGTAACTGAATTAGTCTTCAGTTTGAATTGTGTAACCCTTGCGGGGTATTCGTTGTAGAATATGCCATGCCAGTATGGCCCTACGAGAGGCTGAGCGATGTTCCAGCAGCATCTCGCGTATGTTGCCATCTCGATGCTAAGCTCGGCGTCCTTCGACGAAGCAGTCACTGTGAATACTGGAAGGTCGTTCTCGTATCGTTTGGTTATTGTGACGTTTTCCATCAAAAGTTCCCTACCCTCGTTAGGATTGTAGAAGTTCAGGGTCTTTGAAACCATCTTTTCTCCCCAATCCATCAAACTTTCGTGCGATATTGTTTGTCTGAGCATCGGTAGCCCAACGTGTGGAAGGAAGTATTGCAGGTATCCACCGTTGTCCCATTGGACCGTCCCCCAGTACCAGCAAGGAGTTATCGACGAGATTCGCACTTTTTGGAAGTATGACCGGCCGTCTACTTCAGTCTCGGACTGTCCGATTCTGATCCTTCCGACCGACGAGAGTCCTCTGTACTTGAGCATGGAATATCCCATCTTTCCGACGAAATTTCTTCCACTGGGGATGAGTTCTGCTAGTTCATCCATCCATTTCCCCATCGAGAGCGCGATTGCGACGTCTTTGGTATCAACCTTCAGCCAGAAGTTTGCCGAAGTTCCTCCATAGGAGTAGCTCCCTTTTTCACCGTTCATTCTGATCTGGCCTGAATGTTCACCCCACGTGGTCTCTGTCTTGCCGTGGTCTATGAAGAACGGGTCGTGCATTGTGCTTCCGTCATAGTACCATGATGCGACCATTGACTCGAAGCCGGCCCGCTGTGATTCGATTTCCATGGGGATTGTGGGTTCCCAATGATAGTCGTTGACTCGAACTTTTCTGCAATTTCTCGTTCCCCAAAGTATCATGAGTTGCCTAGGATACTGCGGGTTGTCAGGGTTTTCGAAGAAGTGGAGCCACCACCACCAGTGCCACGTACGGTTCTTTAGCATGTTTTCTGGGTAGACACGCCATATGTCGTCGAAGACCTTATGCATGGTGTGCAGTCCTGAGACCTTCAGCTTCGCTGGGTGTCTGCGGTATTCGCCCGGTGCCGGGCTCTCGCCCTTCACTTTGAGCTATCCTGTAATAATTGCTTATTGCGGAGGAGTAACGTGTTCAGGCACGATCTTCAGTATTACTCGTTTTTCGCCGGCTTGACGGAAAGGATACTTGTCTTTGCCCAAGTATTTCTTCGCTAGTTTGTCGATATGATCTTCGGCGGCTTGACCGGGTACTTGTTCCACGACTCGCCCCCGGAATGCGGCATACCGGTATGGGTTACTCATGTCCAGTACCGCGACAGCTACCCGTGGATCTCGGTTTGTATTCTTCTGTTTCACTCGCCCGAGGGCGGTGTTCAAGAGAACATGATCCCCGTCAGTGTCGACCCATATTGGTGTGACTTGTGGTCGCCCGTTGGCGTCGACGGTGGCTAAGAAGGCAAAATTCTTCTCTCGCAACAATTTTGCTGAATTTTCATCTATCTTCTTCATTGCTTAATCAGCTGAACTGATCATGTTAGGCGGATACATAGGTTCTTCCCAGGTACGATTCCGAGCCGGCTGAGGTGAAACATCATGCATTCGCTAAGCGTTCCAGGCTACTTCCGCAGGGGCTGGCCGCAATTGGTACAGTGGGATCTTGCGAATGGTGGGTTCTGATAGCCGCATTTCTCACAGACAATGCCTCGATTCGTTCTCGTCAATACTCGGGGAGCGGCCACGGCCGCTACGGCGGTGAGACCAGCTATAACAACCAGCAATTCTCCAAGAGGATTGCCAAGGAATGAGGTCGACTGCGTCGATGTGGTTGTGATCGTCACTGTAGGTGGGTTAGGAGTTTCCGTAACTGCCGTGGTAGTTGAAATAATGGTGTGACTCGTATTCGCAACCGATGTAATTATTGTTTGAGCGCCCTGCGTTAATGTGGACACGGTCGTGCTGGTGGTGAGTGAATTTTGGGTTGACGTAGCAGTTGTGGTGACGGTGATGGTTGTCAGTGTGGTGGCAGTTGCCGTGGATGTGGCCGTTTGAGCTACTTGAACAGCGCCAGCTGTGATGTCGATGAAACCTATGACTAGGACGGTAACGAGTGCGAATAAGATGATGTGATATGAATCCTTCATTGCGTTCGCACTCGTTTGAATGGTTGGCCACATTTGACGCAGAAATGGGGGGCTGATGGTGGGTTCATGAATCCGCAGTTGCTGCAGGTGACTGCGTTTCTGGGACTTCGGCGGATGAGCCTTATCGAAATTGTCAGGACTGAGACTGCCATGATGGCGCCTAGTACTGATTCTAACGGTTGGTTTTGAATATTCGACAAAACTTCTGTCGAGGTGGTGGTGCCTTGAGTTAACGAGGTTAGGATTGAAGCT
>DATKOK010000134.1:0-6160 GCA_035524675.1 Candidatus Methylomirabilota bacterium
AGGACTTCAGTTTTTCGTTCCATCGAATTACTTCTTCGATTCACTTGATTCAGAAGTTGATGTGAAAGTCAGAGAAGCCATCAAGATTTTTGAGAGATTGGGTGGAGTGATAATTGAAGGAGAATATGATGGAATCGAGGATGATTACAGGGCGTGGTCCACGATCATCTCCTCCGAAGCTGCAGCAATTCATCAAGATCATGTTCGGGCGCATCGCGACGCAATCGGGGCAGATGTTCTAGCAAGATTGGCGAGGGGAGAGTCAATGACAGCCATTGATTTTGCGCTTGCAAATAGACGAAGACGCCTTAGTCAAATATCGCAAGCTAAGTTTTTTCAGAAATTCGATGTGATAGTTACTCCGACTACCCCGATTGCAGCCCCATTTAGAGTGGGGCTGGACGCGGTAGAGACGGCACGTCAACTGACTCGGTTCACAGCACCATTCAACCTGATCGGTTTCCCCGCCATCTCTGTCCCTTGTGGATTCACAACAGCAGGACTACCAATTGGGCTTCAACTCGCTGCTGGCCCGTGGAAGGAAAGAATTTTGCTAAGAGCGGCTCACGCTTTCGAATCAGTAACGAATTGGAGTAAAACACAGCCTCCAGCTTGATATGAGCTGACACGCATTAGCAAAAATCGGACAGTCAAGTGACAAAAACGTGGCTTAATCTAAGCTTGATTGGGCGATGATGACAATGGTGCGGCCGGCGGGATTTGAACCCGCGTCTCTTCTCGCCTACCGTGGCGATCAGAAGCGTGGCAGGCTCCCGTCCTAGACCAGGCTAGACTACGGCCGCATTAAGTTACACTAAGTCTAAGGTGCCACTTGAGCTGCCACGCTTCAGTCCAGCGAGATTGAACAACATTAGTTGACAATAATTAGTCTTTCAGTCTCCGGACTACACCCAAGACGGGACATGGGAGCAATCTTCCAGTAATCAACATTGGCGTTTAAATTGGCATAGGCATGAGATGTGCCTTGGGATTGAAATGAAACTCACAGGTAAAGTGGCGGTGATCACGGGCGCGACGGATGGAATCGGTAAAGCTACAGCTCTAAAATTCGCCGCGGAAGGTGCAAAGGTGATTATGATCGGACGGAGCGAAACGAAAGGCCGTTCAGCTGAGGCGGAGGTCAGGAAGCTTGGAGATGCCCTTTACCTCCAAGCCGACGTGTCTGATTCATCTCAGGTTAAGCGATTTGTAGAAGAAACCATCAAGAGATATGGCCGGATTGATGCGCTCATCAATGATGCAAGCATCGTTCACGCCGGCACCATTCTAACCACATCTGAGGAGAAGTGGGATGAGATTATCGACATTAACCTGAAAGGAGTATTTCTCTGCTGTAAGTACATTATCCCACATATGCAGAAGAACGGCGGAGGCGTCATCGTGAACGTGGGTTCGATTAATTCGATGATGGCGATGGAGAACGAAGCAGCCTATGACGCGTCGAAAGGCGGCGTCCTGATGCTCACGAAAGCCATTGCCCTCGACTTCGCGAAGTTCAACATCCGAGTCAACTGTATCCTTCCAGGTGCAGTCGAGACCACTATGCTCAATGCCTCATTGAACGCCGCGTCGGACCCTACCCAAGCAAGAGAATGGACCATTCAGAGACACCCCGTCCATCGATTCGGCAAGCCGGAGGAGATAGCGGACGTCGCACTTTTCCTCGCAGCCGACGCACCACAATTCATGACAGGTGCAGTCATTGCGGTCGACGGCGGCATTCTAGCTGGTTGGGTGTAACATCAAGTAAGGAGGTACAGAGACCGTAGAGTCGACGGGTCGAAGGCAGATCCTTGCCTTGCAGGAAGAGCCATTAACAATTTGGCGAGCGGGTCGGAAGAAATAAGACAATTAACAAATCAGAAGGCATGAGCACCATGTGCAACGCCCTCGACTTGATCGGTAACACACCCATTGTTAAACTTCGAAAGCTCACATCCGACTCGGACGCGAACGTCTATGTTAAGTGTGAATACCTGAATCCCAGCGGGAGCATTAAAGATAGAATGGCTTTGAAGATGATCCAGGAAGCCGAACGGGAAGGCAAACTGCAACGAGATGGAACGATCGTTGATGCAACAAGCGGTAATACTGGACCGGCATTATCTTTTGTTGGAGCTATGAAGAATCATAGAGTGAAGCTCCTCATCCCAGCCAAATGGGCAGGACAATACAACCCTGAAAACAGAATTAGAATAATGGAATGTTTTGGAGCAGACGTTCAAGCATTCTCTACAAAAGGCTACGAGAAACTCCTAGAAGGACTGTCACCGAGCGAAGCGTCCGCAGCCATCTTTGCAATTGGAATGAAGAAATGCTACGATATGGAGAGGGAAGATTCGAAGGTCTGGTGGGCGAATCAAATGTGCAACATTAACAATGCGCAAGCCAACCACTTAACCACTGGACCTGAAATTCTTGAACAGCTAGACGGCGAAGTGGACGCGTTAGTGGCGTCAATTGGAACCGGAGGGACCATTCTCGGTATCGCAGAATCATTGTTAGAAGAGCTTGGTCATCTTAGTGTGATAGGTCTGGAACCAGGCGACGCTCGAGTCACTGAATGGTTCACGACAGGCTCGATGAACAAGTACATGAACGCTGTCGGTTTCCCTCCGATGAAATCAATCGTTGAAGTGATGCTAGAGAGAGGGTTACCGGACGAGATCTGGACAGTCGCTGATAATGAGGCTCGAGTTACAATGAACAGATTGAGTCGGGAGGAAGGCCTATTTTGCGGAATGAGTAGCGGCGCAAATGTTTACGCTGCTCTGAAGGTGGCTAAGAAATTGGGCCGCGGCGCAAACGTAGTTACGGTACTCGTAGACAGAAGAGAGAGATACTTCCCGGAAGCCCCACACGAACACTACGTAATCTAACCCCGCCCCATCAGTTAAGGGACTCGCACAGTCTTGCCTCACCGCGAGTGTTTACTGGCAGCGGATTGCGGAACCACAAGCTCTAAGATCGTTCTCATCGATCTAAGCGGCAGAATACTGCGATCAACCTCTACGCATCGACGCACCTACTTTTCACAACCAGGATACGTAGAACAAAGCCTAGACGAGTTGTGGAGTTCAGTACGTGAAGGTTGCAGAACATTAGTTCCCATTTTAAAGAAGCTGAAGATCATCGGAATATCATTTTCGGGAACCATCGGCGACGCCATCGCGATAGATAAGAACCTCAAGCCTCTCTCACGAAAATTCATTCTCTACTCGGATACTCGATCAGTGAATCATTGCATAAAGCTAGAGCAAATGGGAGCCCGACAATTCTATCGGGAAACGGGAAATCCTCTCAGCCCAGCATCATGTTTACCAAAGTGGCTGTGGCTCAAGGAGCACTCCAGCAGCGTGTACAAACGTACATCGAAACTCATACAACCAAAGGATTTTCTCGTATTGACAGCAACGGGCAAAGTGTGCACAGATTACGGCAGTGCTTCCGCGACGATGGCTCTCAACATTGAGAGGAAGGAGTGGTCTGAAAAAGTTCTGAGTCACGTTGGAATCGACTACGACAAGATGCCAGATCTCGTTGAATCGGATGCAATAGTAGGAGAACTCATACCCGACGCGGCGAAGCAAATGGGGCTCCCGGTTGGTATACCCGTGGTTGCCGGTACGGGCGATACAGGTTCGATGGTGCTCGGCGCGGGTGCCGTCAAGAATAGAACTGCAATCCTGTACTTGGGCGGGGGCGCAGAGGTTGACTTGGTGACCGACAAACCCATGTTTGATCATGCTATGAGAATTCCGTCAAGACTCCATCCCAATCGTGGTATGTTCTTCACATCTATCACTGCACTCTCATCGGGACTAGCGACAGACTGGTTCAGCAAGTTATTCGCACGGGACAGAAATGATACGTCCTCACTAACGGAGGCTGCAACCAAAAGTTGTGCTGGAGCCAACGGAGTGTTCTTTCTGCCATACCTGCTTGGTGAACAAGGAGCGATATGGGACCCAATGGCAAACGGTGCGTTCATAGGCTTGAGACCTTCCACAAGTTACAGCGACCTCTGCAGGTCAATCTTGGAAAGCACCGCGTATTCTCTGTCACACATTCTCGATGTCTATCAGGAGAACGGCGTCAAACCGAAATCATTTGTTATGTGCGGAGGCGGAGCTAAGAACAGTTTCGTACGGGAGATTGTCACGGACACTCTAGGTGTGCCAATTGTGCTCCATGCTAATCCGAGCGAAGTTTCTGCCCTTGGAGCTGGAATCTGCGCGGCTGTCGGGATTCGCGAATTCAAAACGTTTCAGGGAGCAGCTAAGGCGATGATCCGGGTTACGTATACTTTGCATCCGAACCTCGCCAATCATGAAGTGTATGCAAGGATGGCGGGCTTGGCGAAATCCGCGTACCCTGCCTTGAAAGGCGTGATGCATCAGCTCCATGGTCGCCAGCATGCGGATTTATGAATTGGAAGCATGTCGTTGTAGAAATCTGCTTATTCGACCAAACGCCTCGAGTAGCTTGCTCTGATTGTCCGTGACAAACTTGATTCTGAAATGATTATCTGACCCGAAACATGTGCCGGGTGCTATCAGGACTTCCTCTTCCTTCAAGAGTGCTTCTCCAAAGCTAGTTGAGTCCATTCTCATCCGGTACCTTGGAAATGCTGAGCCCCCCGCGGCTGGAGTAACACAACTTAACACTTGTGGATTCTCGTTTATCCATTTCATCAGAAGCGCTCTGCCTTCTCTGAAAGATTCAACTGCTTTCTTGCGTAACCAGTTCAGCTTCTCTGGTTGCATGGCGATTGTTGCGATCTTCTCAGACATCCCCGAGTGACTCAGTGTGGTGTAGTCTTTGAGTTTCCATGCTTCCCTGACGATTCCGTTGTCAGGAGAGCTTAGCCAGCCGATTCTTATTCCTCGAATGCCGAGTTTTGATACGCTGGCCGTGGAAATTCCCTTTTCGTAAATACTCGCGGGTGAAATTGTCAAGCCTCCGTCCATTTCCAGTCCTCGAAGAACCTCGTCGCAGACCACATATGACCCGTATTCATCTGCGACCTCGCAGATTGCTCGAACAGCTGCTTCACTGATGATACTACCTGTGGGGTTGTTGGGATTCGTGTAAAAGATGGCTTTCGTTTTGTGTGTGATCGAACTTTTCAGTTTCTCGACTGGAATAGAATTGTTCTCTTCGTCGCTTGTAAGGATTAATTTCACTTGTGCACCGAGTCCACGGGCTAAGCCATAGGCTTGCATATACGTAGGAACGATAATGATTACTTCGTCACCACGATCTAGTAGAGAAGTCAATGTTAGGAAATTCGCTTCGGCGGTCCCAGTCGTGACTAACACATTCTCTGCGGATAGCCCACTGTAATTAGAAGCGATAAGATCCCTGAGTTGCAGTGAGCCGCGTGTGTCACCGTAAAGTAATTCGTCATCGACCGCCTTCGGGTCTGTCAATTCGGATAGTCTAACGGGGGGCGGTCCAAGACCGCTGAGGTTATACTTTCCCTTCTTGCTGGCGAGCCAACGTTCTAGTTCGAAAGGCTCGTACTTCATCGAAATCACGGCGTTCCTCGATTTCTTTATTGGCATTAATGAATTGTTTCACACGTACTGTCCCTGTTCGAAGGAACATGTGTAGCTAGCTCTTGAGCGGGTGTTCTCTGAGCCGAGTTTCGAGGTATTCTGCTACCTTCTTCTCACCGTACATCTTCTCTTCTTGCTGTTTCTTTAGTTGTTCCTCGACAACTTTAGTCAGTTCGTCGAGTTTCGTGGGTTTGGTTATGTAGAAGTCTGCGCCCTTCTGCACTGATGCAATTGCATTCTGAAGATCAGGGTATCCAGTTACGATGATCTTTCGCATCTTTGGTATTGTTTCCTGCATCTCAGCGAGTAATTTTGTCCCTTCCATGTCAGGAAGTCGGATGTCTATGAGTGCCAGATTGTACAATTGGTTCTTAGATTTCTCGATTGCTTCCTTCCCAGTGGAGGCAACATCAACGATGTAACCTTCCTGTCTTAGCCCTGCTCGAAAGACTGCGGTTATGGTTTCATCATCATCGATTACGAGAATCCTTGCTTTACTTTCCATTCCGTTCACCTCCCGAGTGAGGCTCTATTGGAAGCGTTAGTCTCGCTAGCGCGCCATGCTCAGGGCATTTTTC
>DATKOK010000135.1:0-3353 GCA_035524675.1 Candidatus Methylomirabilota bacterium
GGCGTTGACAGCAGCATTCACTAGTTCTGCTGGCGGATCAAAGTCAGGCATACCTTGTGAGAGGTTAACAGCCGACCGCTCTTCACTGAGCCGCGTCATTTCTCTGATCACTGACTCTGTGAAGTAATCCAGTTTCTTCGACATATTCCATCCTCACGTTGTGCGAACGGCTAGTGGTCTCGTGATCTCTTGCCTTAAACAGTCTACTCCTAATCGTCACTAACCCTGCAAGCAAGATCACGACTAACACAACTGGGAGATAACTCGACGGGATTGCTCTACTGACTGGCTGGACATTGACTGTTAACATGGTTGAGACGCGGACCGCTCCTAGGTTCAGGCCTATTGCTAGCGTATAATTCCCAGGATGGAGTTTAGTTGAGAGTTGTGTCTGTGCTTCAGTTTGAATCTGCGCTGCATCAAGCCCTGGATACTGCTTAGAGAAGGTTACAGACAGATCGTTGGGATTGTAGGATGACCACGAATAATCCCACGTTGCATTCCCATCAAGAGGCGTATCCAATCTTGCTGCGATGGATAGTGCGAGGGTATCACCAGCGTGGCTAACATAGTTCTCTTCAGCAGCGTTGAGGTTAATTCCAACATCGATACGCGCATGAACGACGCCTATCTTATTGTACGCCCATTCTGCGAACCAGACATCGCCGTTTGGTGCGAGTGCAATCCATAGTGGAGTGCTGATCGGACCAGAAGGGATCGTGTACTCGACCATCGTTCGGCGATCTTCGCTAAGATAGCCTATGCTATTCCCGCCATGCTCCGAGAACCAAATCCTATCCTGACCGTCCACCAATAGTCCATTTGGAATAGATAGCGGGTAAACGTCGACAGGTGGAATTCGAGTCGGATAATGCATGGTCATCCCAGTCTCGGGGTCAAATCTCACTATCCAGCTTCCTCCGTGATCCGCCACCCAGACGATGCCTTCATGGTCCACACCTAAACCAACGGGCGATCCAACAATATCCGGAGGCGTTTGAGCACTCAGGTTGAATTCGGAAATGTCGTGTGTGACTACGTTTAGATGGCCAAGTCTCTGTGAATAGGCTTCGGTGAACCACAAGGATCCATCTCTGTCGAAAGTCAAGTCTGCCGGTCCCGAAGTATTGTCGGGCAACGGATATTCTTGAAGACGTTTAGAAACCGGATCGTACTCGCCGATCTTGCCGCCTAAGAACTCGGTGAACCAAATTCTGTTCTCTCCGTCAACCGTTAGTCGCATCGGAAATGAACCGTTACTGGGGATAGAGATCGATGCGAAGCTTCTGTTCGCAGGGTCAAAGGCAACCAGTCGACCTGTTCCTCCCCCGAGTATTGTGCCGCCAGGATTCACCGACCCCCTACCAGCGTACTGAGTCATCCAAACGTGACCATCTAGATCAACTACAATTCCCCACATGTCCCCCACACCCGGAACAGCGAATTCTTTGAAACTCTGGTTGACTGGATCAAACATGCCTAGTTTGCTGGCATTCGACTCGGTGAACCAAACTCGACCGTGCGAGTCAGTTGTGATGGCTAACGGCGCGGACCCGAACGTCGGTACGTCGAACTCGTCTACGTACCGCGGCAAACCCAGAACAGTTGGAGGCCCGAAGCTGAGCCAAGCTAGAAACGCGCAAGCGATTAGAATAGACGTTAGAAGGAGAGAGCGGAGAGCGATGGGGTCTCCCCTTCATTCAGCGGAAGATGGACGGTTAGTAGTGTAGTCCGCAATTCTCACAATAGTACCGGTTGTAGTAGGGAATCTCTGTCAGATTACATCCGCATTCTGAGCAGACGTAGAAGGCACTTCCCTCATAAATCACAGGTACCTCGACTACTAGCTCCACGGCTTCGGGCTCATAATCTGAGTCATCTTCTACATCTTCTGACAAAGGAAACACTACTTCTACAGTACAATGGCGTGAATTCAAAAGGTTTTCGCGAATGATCAACTGGCGCAGATGTGACCTGCTAGCCGCCCCCAAAGTCGATATAACAGTTCATTTTCGTACTGCACACAAGCATGTGGGAACTGGCTGGAGAATGAAAGACACATCGTCGTTTGCGAAGAAGAAAGTGGTCATTTTTGACCTTGACGGAACACTCAGTGAGAGCAAATCTGACCTTGATAACGAGATGGCTAAACTGATCGCAGGACTACTCGAAAGGAGATGTGTGGCCGTGACGTCAGGTTGTTCTTTTCACCAGTTTCAAACCCAGTTCCTCGGCAAGTTACCGGCGGCAGCAAATCGTTCAAACCTGTTCCTGTTCCCAACATGCTCCGCCAGCGGCTACTATTTCGACGGAAAGAAAGGACGGTTCTATCGAGCGTACAGCAATCTGATGCCTAAGAGAGCGGTGAAAAAGATCCTCAGATCATTCGAAGAGGTATTCGCCGACATCAAATATCCGCGCCCCAAACGAACATACGGACCAGTCTTTGAGGATAGAGGTAGCCAACTCACATTCTCCGCATTGGGCCAAGAAGCTCCATTGGAACTCAAACGAATGTGGGACCCGGATCAGAAGAAACGACTGATGATCAGACGTCATCTGCGCCAGAAATTACCTAACTTTGAGATAACGATTGGCGGAACTACCTCAATCGATGTCACGAGGAAAGGTGTCAACAAGACCTTATGCGTCAGGAAGCTGAGCCAGCGCTTGCACGTGAACAAGAAGGAGATGCTGTTCGTCGGCGACGCTCTGTTCAAGGGTGGAAACGATTACATTATGAAGAGTACCCGAATTCAGTGCATACCAGTCTCGGGTCCAGCTGACACGAAAGAACTCGTGACGAGAATTATACAGTCAAATCCGGATTAATTCTCTCAGTAATAGCGACTTACACGACTAAATGTGAGGGGCAAAATCATTTAACAAGCACTTACACACGTTGAGATGAAAGCTTGATCAGGGGCCGTGGTCTAGCATGGTTATGATACGCGGCTTGGGCCCGCGAGAGCTGTAGAAGAAGCAGCCGCGAAGTCGCCGGTTCAAATCCGGCCGGCCCCACCAAGCCCTTCCGTCAACAAGGCATTAACTCCGAATTCAATGGTTCAGGAATTTAGCACAAAGTTGATCGACTGCAGATCACATTTCGCAATCGTTGATTTGTTGAATGACTTGAGAACAATATCCGGATCTTTGAGACCATGACCCGTGACGACACAAGTCACTTCCTCATCAACCCCAATCGCCCCTGAGTCGACGAGCTTCTTCAATCCAGCAACACTAGCGGCACTGGCGGGTTCACTGAAAAGACCCTCAAGTCCAGCGAGAAGCTTTTGAGATTCCAGAATCTCATCATCCGTGACAGTCTCCATCATTCCTCCCGAACTTTTCAC
>DATKOK010000136.1:0-4821 GCA_035524675.1 Candidatus Methylomirabilota bacterium
ACCTTCTACAGGCGACACCGAAGGCTTATTCGGATGACAACCGAAGACGGTTTGCCCCGGATGATCTCTGAAGCGCTACTCTGCGGGCTCCCAGTGACATTTAACGGTAATGAGGTTCTCGCGATTCCGAAGGAGAGAGATCCGAAAGAATTCGCGAAGTCTTTCTTGCGGACCATTGGAGAGAGGTTTGGTTTGAAGGAGGCTAATGGTTTTGTCGAAATGCCAATAGACCACCATAACGAATGTCGCTAAATCCGTTGATAGACGTTAAATCCGCTAAGACTATCAATTACGTTCAGTTCTAGGTGAAATTCCCCGCTGCTCTAGGTGGAATTCCCCGCTAGACAAACGTTGTTTGCTCTCATCATAATTCTTGTGAGTATTGGCAGTTTTCAGACGGTAGCATCTCTGTCTACCAATGTGACGACTACAACTGCGCAACGCACATGGTCCTATCCTGCTGGTCCAGGCGGAGTCAGAGTCGTGAGCTCTGTCCTGCCTATGAGTCAATTGCCAACAGCAAGTTCACTAAAACTCTTGTGTAATCTTTCACCCATGAACGTTACTCCAACTGGCATCTACACAGGGTCAGGAGGAGATGCCTTCGTGGAAGATTGGAGTACAGGAAACCTTGTGTAGTGCCAGTCGAAAGTTGCAACGATTATCGTTACACCTCCTTCCGGAGGCGTAGCCCATTCCAAAGGCTACTACGGGATGGGGGGCTTCAAAGTAGGTAGCGTAGGGCTCGTCTTGGTTCTCGCCAACTGGGACCTTCATGGGGTCTGGTTTTGTTTTGGTGCAACCCCTACAGGTTGCAGCGTCCAGAGCACATTCATAATACTTCCAGTTGCTTTCTGCTCAAAGATGAGGGCTGCATACTGTAACCCAGATGGCAGCGTGCTTGACAGTAATTTGAACCTATACTATGCTGACGTAGTTAATGACATCGTTGTTGAATGCAATTACGCCTCGGCCTACAAATCATGTACAATACTAGAAGATTTCTATCCTTCAGGGCCCCAAACCATATTCGTAGATTCAACTGGGAACTTATGGGTCTCGGACAATAGCTGTGCAGGCACTGTTTGGAAGAACGGAGTAGTACAGTATACCGTTGGCGACGAGTTGGAAGGGATAGTACTGAGCAATGCCAACCCAGCCAAAGCATTACACACCTATGTGGGGGACACGGGCTTCTGCACCAATTCAGCAGCACACATCATAGATCTGACCGATCGCAGTTCTCTGCCCACACCATTCAATGGTCCCACCCACACAGCAGGAATCTCCACAACGCTTCAATTCACCGCAGATACAGCTATCGAAAAAGTCTATTCGGTCCAGGACTTGACATAGAACTGTCGAGAACGAATTACAAAGTATAACCCCAAAGAGTGATGAAGCTGAATCGGCGACTTGGCGAAATCGACACTCTAGAAAGATAGCTTTCTATGGTGATTTGCGTTCTAAAGAGTGAAATGTGAGCGCATTCAGCTGTGGAAATACATGATCCGCCTCTAGACAGGGGTGGACGGAGGTTTATGCTGGGAATTCGCCGCGTATGTCGTTTTCTCTAACTCTCAATGCAAGCCAGTATGAATCTGACGACCCTACGTCGGCGCTCTTCATTTGAGTTCAGTTCCACAGCGAACACTCCCTCCTTTTGATTCAATCTTTGGATCGTCATCGTCAATTCTAGTTGTCTCGCGGATCCCCGGGTAACTTAGGTGAAGGTACATATTATCGCTGAAGGCGTAATTTGTCTTGGTCACGAAGTCAGAATTAGTCTAATCTCCCTCAGGTTCGGGCGATATTTCCACTCATCTCTTTGTGAAATACTAGAACCACAGCATGTCTCTGAGATAGCGACCAAGAGAACACTATGCCTAATCTTGTGAATGATTCACACAAACAGAAGCGGAAATCCGTCCGAGTCGATGAGATGATGATGGCGAAAGTTGCAGAGTGAACTCTCGGACTCGCTAAACGCACAGCCCTACGTGTTAAGCAGACTACTGCAAAAGCTCGAGGACAGCCATTGAGTAACTCGAACTCGTAAAAGGGAATGATAAGCCTGTCAGCATCAAGTCCAGATCCATAGAAGCGTTAGCGTAGCATACATCTACGCATTACGTCGAATTTGATATAGCGGTGCAAACGCTTTTGTGTGCCCCCCCAATCTAATTCGCGAAGATACCAGTTGCCAAGAATCGCCATGGCTCAAGTAAACGTCACAGTCGGAGATCTTCAGGGAAACACGCAACGGATCATCGAATTTGGTAAGAAAGCCGTAGCCGCTCGCGCCGACGTCGTTGCCTTTCCTGAAATGGCAATAACGGGCTATCCTCCTCTTGATTTGCTGCCGCCTCGAGAGATGAGACCCCCCTCTGGGAACAGGCGGCCAAACAAGGAGAAATTTGTTCGTCTCAACAAGGAAGCCCTTGTTGACGTGGCCAGTAATCTAATCGGCATTACAACCATAGTCGGCTTCGTTGACTACGATGATCGCAACCTGTACAACGCGGCAGCGATCCTCAGGGGAGGCCAAATTGAACATATAGTTCACAAGAGCCTGCTTCCAACATACGACGTGTTTGATGAACAACGTTACTTCACTCCAGCCATCACCAACAGCCCAGTCTCTGTGGAGTTGAACGGCAAGTCCTGGACTATCGGCGCCTCCATCTGCGAAGATATTTGGGATGAAGAGGTAGGATATTCCGTTAAAGTA
Organism: Candidatus Methylomirabilota bacterium; assembly: GCA_035524675.1. Taxonomy (GTDB): domain Archaea; phylum Thermoproteota; class Bathyarchaeia; order 40CM-2-53-6; family 40CM-2-53-6; genus FEN-987. The sequence goes on from DATKOK010000136.1 coordinate 2,732, forward strand.
GTGGACAAACTCACCGAGCAGGGCGCTAAGATCATCGTAAACTTGAACGCTTCGCCCTTCCATGACAACATACGCCAAGTACGACTGCGAATTATCAAACAGAAAGCCAAGAGGCTTGGTGTTGCGATCTTCTACGTTAACCTGGTTGGGGGTCAAGACGAGCTGGTCTTTGACGGCCAGAGCATAGCAGTTGACCGTGACGGTCGACTGATAGGGATCGGTAAGCAATTCGACGAGGACCTGGTCATCGTTGATGTTGACGCGAACGCAACGGGAATAAATACGGTTACAGAACCGGCCTACAATCGGGATGCGGAGATGTTCAACGCCATCGTTCTCGGCGTAAGAGATTACTTCAGAAAGACAGGGTTCAAACGCGCCTTTATCGGATTGAGTGGTGGAATCGATTCATCACTGGTCGCTGTCATAGCTGCAACAGCTCTTGGCAAAGAGAACGTGACAGGCGTCTCGATGCCGTCACGTTTCTCAAGCAATCACAGTAAGAGCGATGCCCAACAGCTTGCCCAGAATCTTGGGATAGAATGCTTAACCATACCTATAGAACGGATATTCGAAACGTTCGAAAGCGAAATGAAACCGTTCTTCAAAGGAAGACCGCGGGATGTGGCAGAGGAAAACCTTCAGGCACGCATTCGCGGGAACATACTAATGACTTTATCAAACAAGTTCAACGACCTAGTGCTCTCCACCGGGAACAAGACGGAGCTCGCGTTAGGCTATGCCACTCTCTACGGAGATATGAGCGGCGGTCTCGAGGTAATCGGAGACGTTAGCAAGACAGAAGTCTACTCCCTCTCAAGATACTATAACAGGTGGGTTAGGAGAGAGATTATTCCCGAGAACTGCTTCAATAAGATCCCGTCAGCGGAACTTCGCCCAGACCAGTTCGATCCATTTGACTACTCAATCGTCTCGCCTCTTGTAGACGACGCGATCGAAAACAGGCTAACGAAAGAGGAACTTCTGCAGAAGGGTTACGCCAAGGAAGTTGTGGAGGACAGTATCCGGCGCATTCGCATGGCAGAATACAAACGGCGTCAGGCTGCGCCGGTGATTAAGATAACTAGGAAAGCATTCGGGCTGGGTTGGAAGATGCCTCTGGTCAACCGTTTCCGTGACTAAGCATCGACGTGACTACTAGACTAATTCGCCGCCTTTGCTGGAGTGAAACGAATTTCCTCAGTGAGGGTTCGAAGGGTGCGATGAAAGGGTCTGCGGATCCTAAAGCCGCTGTCAAGTACCCCCTAACCAGACCCACCGAGGTCCTCAGAGACGATAGTTTGACAAGGCTCCTGGCGATTCTCCCAAGAGCATAAAGCGGGCAATAGCCGAGAGTAAACATGGCGGCGCCCCAGTAGGTGAACTGGTGACTTGATCCTCTTGGACGAACGTGAGAATACGTTAGTTCGCTAAATAGCCTCGTTTCAAGTCCCATCTGTGCCGCTTTGAAGAGCAACCACGCCTCCCAGCCCGCTCTTACTGGAAACTGGTTTCCAACATCATTCAAGAATTTAGTTCGTATTATTCTGCCACTTCCGGAAGGAGAATGCTCGTGTGAGACAATTCCCAGCTGATTTGGACGTCCACTCGCGACCGCGATTCTTGTCTCTTTATTCATGTGGCGGATAATTGATTCGGCATAGTGTGGTGGATAGATGCAATCGTCGCCGCTGATCATGAGATAGTCTGATTGCAGGTCGCGGTCGGAATCGATGGCGAGGTTGACGTTGGCGGGAACTCGGCGTATGTCGTACCCACGGTCGGGGAGAGTAAGAATTCGTATTGTATCATTCTCACGCGCCTCGGCGAGAATCTCACCTGTCCCATCAGAGGACCCGTCGTTCACAACTGCTATTCGTGTAGGAGGAATGGTCTGGTTCAGCAGTGAGGTTAGCGTTGAGGAAATGTTCTGTGCCGCGTTCTTCGCTACCACGATAACCCAGTAATCCAACGACTATGCCGCCAACGCGTTGATCTCCAGGTTCGCACTTTCCGCCCGGTCGCTATCGATGAATATGCGGTGCCAGAGATGGAAACCGAGGAGTTGCCAAAGCAACACTTGATCCCGA
>DATKOK010000137.1:0-8541 GCA_035524675.1 Candidatus Methylomirabilota bacterium
CTCCTCAACATTCGGCCATTCTTTTGACAAGAAGGAAAGTGATGGTTTGGCAGAGGCGATCTGATCTAGGATTTCGTAGTAGATACCCATGTCTGGCTTCATGCATTATCCTTCTGGAATTGGTCGCTATTGAAGAAGCGACGCCGACTCTCTATCCAGATAAAGTGTGACATTCGATCGAGTTCTAAGGATTGAGGCTGGACAATTCGGTGTCACTGGACCTCGGAGAGCTGCTTTCACTGCTTCTGCTTTCCTTAGCTCAGGCACTACTACTAATGCATACTTGACGTCTAACAATGCGGGTACGGTCAATGAGTAGGCGCGAGTGGGCACCTCGTCGAGTGTAGTGAAATGTCCCTCTCCCACCTGCTGCATTCGACAACGGCTATCAAGATTCACTACGTGAATTACTTGCTTAGTCGCGTAATCGGCCGGGGGATCGTTGAAGGCAAGGTGACCATTTTCGCCGATTCCCATGACGCATATGTCGGGTGGAAAGTCATGGAGGAGTCGTCTGTACCGTTCCAATTCTGCGTTAACGTCCTGCGCATCGCCGCGGATTGGATGGAAGACCGCGGGGTGAACGTGATCTGCAACCTCTTCTCGAATGAACCGCGCGAAGCTGGCGGCATGTTTGTTCGACATTCCGAGGTATTCGTCCATGTGGAATAAGGTGACTTTGTCCCACGGGACATCCTTCAACCTTCGGAGTGCCTCTATGAACGTTAATTGGGAATTTCCCGTGGCCATGATCATAGCGGCTTTCCCCTGTTGCTTCACAAGATCCGAAATGCGGGCCCCCACATCGTCCGCAACTCTCTGGCCAAGCTTCTCATTTGACTCAAGAATTGGGACGCGAATTCGATCAAAGACCATGGATCGTTCAGGGATCGCGCTCATGTTGCATCTGCCGGGTAAAAGGACTTCAACTCGCCCCTAGATAGCTATGTAGTGTCAGTTCTGGCGACGAAATTTCGACACGTCTTCATATCTCACGCGTTATGAAGCTTGGAATTAGGAGTAACGCTGATTGAAGCTACCTTGGGAAAATTTGCTACGTCTTAGTATTGTGCATACACTGGCTTATCCAACCGCTCAGCCTGGCCAACCCTACTATTTAGATTCGATTAAGAAGTTGGCGAACGATGATTTCTTCTCCGTGCTGGAAATCGTCTGGCTCAAAGACCCTGAACTACGAAAGACTGTTCGACAGATAGTGGAGAGCGCTCATGCCTCGATGACTTATGGGGCGCAACCCGCACTGCTTAGTCAAAAGCTTGATCTCACTTCAGCAGACAGGTCGGATAGGCAACGTGCTGTCGATCAGATGAAATCCTGTATAGATGAGGCAGCGGAAATTGGAGCAGAACGGATGAGCCTCCTAAGCGGATTTTACAGGGGAGAACAGCACCGCGAGGAATCAATGCGATTGCTTACTGATTCGCTGAACCAGATCTGTGCTTATGGGGAGGAGAAGCACATGCCCATCACCCTGGAAGCCTTCGACCGCGAAGTGGAAAAGAAATGTCTCATAGGCCCAGCGGAAGACGCTGTAGCGTTGGCCAGGGCGGTAAGACGCAATCATCCCGATTTCGGGATTATGTACGATATGGCACATGGACCGCTCCTAAATGAAACCGCTAAACACGGCCTCACGTTACTGAAACCCTACCTCGTCCACATCCACTTGGGTAACTGTGTTAAGAGGGACCCGACGCATCCGGCATTTGGCGACAGACACCCAAGATTTGGACTCAAAGGGGGAGAACACGATGTCGCCGAATTGGTCCAATTCATCAAGATCCTGTTCGGCATCGGATATATTCGGCGGAAACCAAAGAAAGGCAGTTTACCAATCGTTGGATTCGAGGTAAAACCGATGCCGGATGAGGATCCTGACACGGTTATTGCCGGGTCGAAGCGCGTCTGGAGAGAAGCATGGGCGCGACTGGAACCAAACTGATAACCGGAGAGCATGATTTTCCTCCTCGTCGGAAGCAATGGCCGAGCCGCCGATGAAAGCCTTCGATCTCACGGTATTAGGCGAAGTCGCCCTCGATGTAGTTCTTGCCGGCGTCGACAAGGTGCCGAAATCATGGGCCACGCTGGGAACCACTAAAGTTGCAGGCATATTTACGGCAGGTTCAGCAGGATACGTATCCCAATGCTTTTCAAAGCTTGGCGGCCGTTCGGCAATAGTAAGTAGGATTGGCGATGATGAAGTTGGCCGTATACTTCTCGAGGGGTTCCGAAAAAGTAATGTTTCAACAGATTACCTAATTGTTGACAACCTCGTCAGAACCGAGGTGTCAACCGTCATAGTGTATAACAACGGGAACAAAGCCTCCATCGTAACGAAGATCCCAACACTTCATTCCAGATCTCTCAATTTAGCTTTCTTGGATAGAACGAGAGCCGTCCACGTAGGAGGGTACCTGTTAATCCCAAGCCTCTGGGGAGATAACATCAAGAGGATACTGCGAAGGGCAGCTCGCGAGGATGCAATCACCTCTCTCGACCCACAGATGAGTGCGACTGGTCGGTGGAGCGAAGCATTTCAAGGCGTGCTTGAGCATTTGCATATCCTTCTGCTCGATGAAGCGGAAGCGATCCGAATCTCTAGGAAAAGGCGGCTAATCAATGCCATCGAACACCTGCACAAACATGGCGTGAAAACTATCGCAGTCAAGGCAGGGAGCAAAGGCTGCGTTGTAAGTGGGGATGGACGATTGCATTATGTGAGCGGGCTTCGTCCGAAGGTCGTCTCGACCATCGGGGCGGGAGATGCCTTTGATGCGGCCTTCATTTACGGCGTTCTGAACAAGTGGCCTATCCGCAGAATCGCAGAGTTTTCGAATGTCGCGGCCGGTATGAGTACTACCCAATTGGGTTGCGCGACCGCTATTCAACAGGCCAAAGATGTAGAGAAGATTGTTCGCCTACACTACACGTAGCGATGTTTAGTCACCAAAGTCTGTGGCAACGAATTTTGTGAGGTTACGTGGCGAATCAGGGTCAAGGCCGCAACTCACTGCGTAGTGAAACGCAAGCATCTGCATGGGTATGACTGAGAGAAGTGGCATGAAATTGTATGAGATATCTTCAGGAAGTCGAATGGAATCTTTATACGCGTCCGTAATCTTCGAGACGTTCGAAATAGGTATCACCGTCCCTCCTTGAGACGCAATTTCTCTCAGCAGCATCTCAGATTGTTTGAGAGTTTTGTCTTCCGGAACAATTGCAACGACACCAACGTCTTTCTGTACCAGAGCGAATGGGCCATGTCGAAATTCAGGAATGTGATATACTTCACACATAGTGTAAGATGTTTCACGTAGTTTAAGCGCGCCTTCAAGGCAAGCCCCGTATGTCGCCCCTGATCCCAGGTAGATGAACCGTTTCAGTTGTCTCATTGATTCGGCGGTCTTCTTTGCTTGTGCTTCGACAGTATGAATGAGGCGGCCTGCATCTCCAGAGAGTTGCAGAAGGTCTCGGTCAATTTCGTTTCGCTTTGCTGGTGGCACTTTGGACAATTCAAAACCTAATAGGATTGAGACCAGAGTACTTGCGGTAAATGATTTGGTCATAACTACGCTTCTTTCTTGACCAACCTCGATATCCAGACAGTAGTTACTTTCCTTACCCATCGGACTTGACGGATCGGCCGTCACCGCAATCGTAGGAACTTCCAGCTTCTTCGCCCTGCGAATTGCCTCGAGAGTCTCAGTGGTCTTTCCAGATCGTGACAGAGCCATCAGGGCTAATGATTTCGATTGTGGAGGGTACCAGATGAATTCGGATGAAGGAGCTGCTCGACTATCCAAACCCAAGAGATGTTCATGGTAGAACCCGCTGAGTACCGAAGCATAATATGATGAACCACAACCTACAACAAACAAGCTATGCGCACTCGAGATTGGAGTTTTGCGGGCGATTTCTGAAATTGATTTGCGATTCTGGACAATTCTTGCGAACACGTCGGATTGCTCGCGCACTTCATTTATCATGTGAAACTCGGGCATGAGTATGAACCAACCGGTCTCCTTTGGCAGATATTGCTCGCTTATTTCCTCACCGACCGATTACCGGATCGCATATGCGTTTTAATATCAGCTCTCAAGTGTTCACGCTTTTACGTCTAAAAATGCTAACTTCTCTCTGATAGAGAACCTTGAGATGGCCGAATGATGATCACGTGTGAAGCTGCTCAAGCCGAGCAGTATGAACAGTTCATGCAACTGATGCATGACGAAGCCCGCGAATACCTCCGAAGTACTATGGAACTCATGCAGATGACGCAGGAAAAATTTGACAGCCTCTTTAGGACCGTCGGCCAAGTGTATGCCATTTATGAAGATCAACGGCTGGCGGGTTTCTATTGGATTGAGCAACGCGAGAAGATACTACACTTGCATGCTCTAATCTTGAAATCACAACTCCAATCCAGAGGCATCGGAAGTAAAGTGTTGAACATGTTGGCTTCACAGTACAAGAACAAAGTTAACTCAATCGAGCTTGGCGTTCATGATTCAAATGAAAGGGCGATAAGAATGTATGAGCGACAGGGTTTCGGTACTGTGAAGCAAATTCATGATCTGAACTTTCGCATCATGCGGAAGCAAATCTCCTAGAACTTTACTGATTCTCAGGTAATGGTATAGATAATCATACGGAGCCGAGCTAACTATTTTCGCGATTTCCGATTGTACGTTAAGACGGCAATTCCCACAACCGCGAGTATTATGTCGATGATGGCGATCGGGAGTGTGTAATTGGTGGTCCAACCCTCTACTAGGGTGTGACCAGCGTCCATCTTTATGCTTCCATTTATGGCTGTCAGAATTAACTGCCCGTTCTCGTACCAGCCTACAAACTCAAGCCTCGCGCCTAGTGCTCCTAGCAATCCGTTCACTGATCGTGATGCTGAGGTTGAGATGATCACACTAGAGCCTTCATCGTACCATCCATCTGCTGAGTTCGGAAAAGGCGAGATGATCGTCAGTTTAGACTGTTTTACATACACAGGTGCAAGAGACGCGTCCGCAGTCAAGTTCATAGAACGAGTGGGATCTTTGGAACCATCGCTCCAACTCTGAAACCTTAGCCTGCTTGTATCATTGATGTCGATAATGGCTGGAACAGTAACTGTGTGCAAACCGGAAGACAATGCCAATTCTACTGTTCCCGACGAGTAGAGAGTGTGATCTACAAGAACTTGGACTCGATTCGGAATAGATAGGGTCAACGAGAAAGACCCTGTCCAGAGTAACTCTCCGTCTTCTCTCGGCTGTTCACCTGCGCCAGCGATGATGTGATTAGCTCCCAATAGTTTGAGACCGTACGGAACATCACACCCTGGACCCGTTCCGATGCATACTGAGACGGCTTGAAGGGAGTCGACTTGATGCCATCCGTCTTTCTGTGAGTAAGAAAGGTCGCTGAATTCTACCGGACCTAGCCTTCCGCTCGGTGAGGTTCCGATGCTAGTCACTTCTTCCGCGACGACGAGAGGTGGATCTCGTGAATGTGTCCACTTGAAGCTGTTCAAGTCCGAAACGAGTTTTCCGTCAATTGCAAAGGTCCAGCCATCCAATTCGTTTGGCATAATTTGATAAAGATGCCACGAGTTATCTGGACCTGCAGAGTTCGCTGGACCAATGCCGAAGTAGAAGTCGATGACGTTTGGATTAGGCCAGTATTGCCAAAACCATCGGGCGTCATTATCGCCGATAGAGTCGGCCGATCCATTGCAGAATGTGTGGGTCTCCACAGTTTCGCCACGTAGACAATAAAACCCTGCACTAGAGAGCTCATAGCCAAATTGAATAAACGCCCCATTAGATAGAATGTCTCCAACCCAGAATGAGTTGCCATAATCAGCAGATACTTGATACACGTGCGTGCGTATTCTAGCGGCTATGCCGGTACTGCCTCGGGATGCATTGTCTCCGCCCGCACCGACCTGCAACGCGTAAGGGCTCTCGTGAGCTTGTGCAAAAGAAGTGGCCTGAAAGATGAAGGTTAATGCAAGGAGAACGAATGCTAATTCGACCACGGTCCTCCAGCGTCGCAACTTGCGCTGCCTTCAGTCAGAACCGAACCTCCGAAGGAGTAATCGATGGTGTGACTGTGAAAGAGGATGAATAGTGACAAAGACTTGTTTTCTTGTTCTATTAAACCATCTAATGTTATCTACAAGCTGATGCCTCCGGCTAAGCGAGTTAACCGATTAAGAGCCGTGAATACGTAGGTCGAGAGCGAGGGAAATAGGAATATCAGGCGGCAGCCTTAGTTTCAATAGGTTGCTCTGGTCTTCCGCGGTTTCGCCGCCTAAAATTGAACGCCAGCAATATCGCCGCTAGTACCCCCAAAGTTAGAGTTAGCATCTGATATGCCTGTACCGTTCCACCCATGCTCGCCAACTGCTGAGTTAGCTGATTAATCGTTGCACTCTGATCTGATAGTTTGGTTTGTAATTGTTGGTTCTGGCTCTGGAGCTGGCTGACCTGTTGTTGAAGCAATTGATTTTCAGAAATGAGCGTCACCGATTCCGGCGTATTGGCTTTGATATAAGACAAAGGCGCTATCCCTTGATCAGAACTGTAAGAGTTGGAGGTGTAAGGGTAGTACGCTGGTGACACGTAAACAGTGTAGGACGGATAGTACGGATAGCTAGAATAACTTGGATAGTTGTACGCATATCCGCCATAACTGTAGTAGTTCGGTTGGACCGTCTCAGAGAATAGCGCAACCAACGAAGTTCTGGGCGCATTCTCGGGCACCATTACTGTGAAGTTCTTGCTGAACGAACCAGAGTAGCCATAGGATACGTAATTGTTGTAAAGATTTGGAGGATAGCTCGCGAATAAGCTCTGAGTGGAGACTTGATGAAGACCTGCGGCGTCAGCATAGTAAATAGTCACGGTCAAACTTTGAAGATACACCGCGCTCCCTGTGGGGCTACCTTGAACGTAGACCGTGACATTGTCGCCAGGCAAAACCTCGGCCGGATATGTTACCTGCAAAATAAATGAATTCAATCTAACAGTGTAAGCTTGATTTGACTGACCGAACGCAGCGTTGAACGGAGCGAGGATGATAAGAGCTGCTGCTGCAACCAGAATGGTTCCAGATTTCATGCGACGACCTCTATCTGGAATCTGAGTGCGGGACTATTATGATTATCCGCTTCTGGACCCAAACGTAGGTCGATTTATATGCGAATTTGCACAGTCCTGCAGTGCTCATCATGTTTTCGTCGATGTGTCGAAATCGAGGTCTATGCTGCTAAAATGCGGTACCTAGCGGTCCCGCACGGAAAGTTCATAATTCGTAAACTTAGTCTAAGGGTCCGAAAACATGAAACTAGTGTACGGAAAAGAAATTCCAAGCTCAATTGCAGAGCTTCTGGACCCGAAGCATACCGCACTGCTGATTATAGACGTACAAAATGACTATGCAAAAAGTAACGGCCGGCTGTTATTCCCAAAACTCGTAGGGAATTTGAAAAGACTACTCAAATTGGCTCGAAAATCCGGTCTCCTGATCGTCTACATTCAGGATACGCTTCTTCGAGAACGCCTAAGCGACTCACCTGCATGGGTAAGACACACCATGTTAGGACAATCAAAGAGAGACCCGGGAGAAATACGCGCCAACGCGCTGGACAGAACTCATGGGCAACGGTTTATTGATGAGATTCACCCGGAGCCCGAAGAAATCATCGTCAGGAAATTCCGGTCAAGCGCTTTCGTCGGTACTAGTTTGGATTTGATCCTGCGAAGCAACAGCATTAGAACCGTCGTTGTAACCGGCATCTCCACAGAAGCATGCGTCGAATCAACCTGCAGAGACGCCTCAAACGAGTACGTCGTGGTAGTTGCTCAGGATTGCGTTGATTCAGATAGGAAAGAATTACATCAAGCCTGCATGAAGATCATGAAGCGTCGATACGACGTGGTGAAAAGTACGCGAATCCTCGCAGCTTGGCAAAAGGCGGATTGAGCGTCCCCGAATTCTAGGCGCAATGAATCGAGTTCGGAATGCTTGCTGGAAAGGTAAGCTTCACTCATAGGGCTTCATCCATTACCTAATTGAGCTAGTGATTTTAGGAGGGGGACGATCAGCGCTGATGAGACCCCTTTCTGGAGTATCCATCTCTCAGCGCAACGAGGAGAGCTTCAGACATTCTGACAGCAGAGCTAGCGAAGCGGCGTTTCCATAAGCGAGAGGTCTCTGACAACCAAGAGTGGCTATCACAACGAAAAGGGTCACCGTTAAATCAGGAATTTTACTGCAAGTTGATTTCGAAATTTTCCCCCACTTTGAGCTCAGTCAAATCGCGATTGAAGTGCACATTTCTCATTGTCCTAATCTGAACTACATCCCGGAGATTCCCGTCGGCGTCGTCCAGTCGGAAGTCTATAATCCCGTCTGATGATCCTTCTAGCTGCTTATAGGCCCATTCGCTATGGACGCCCTTCATGATTCCGAAGACTAGAGTAGACTTCTTTACTGGACCAATTGGAAGTACGCGAGTAA
>DATKOK010000138.1:0-7631 GCA_035524675.1 Candidatus Methylomirabilota bacterium
ACAGGAAGAATATTATCAACAACAGTGTAATCTCTCTCACGCTAAACTTTCAACAACCCGCACGGATTTCTTCAAATTCGCGGATATTTGGTCGCTTACTGCCGAGTAGGGAGACCTAGGCGGCCCTGCCTTGAGCCCACCTAGCTCTGCAACAGCCTTCAACCACGCATGTTCGTTGCTGCTGTTGCAATCAATCAGCATATCCAGGAATGCGTGTGAGAGTGGAAGAGCTTTCCCAAAGTCGCGTTTTATGCACGCATTATAGTATGCTCTCGCGCCCTTGGGTGTGGCTGGTGCGCAGAGTGAGACTAGGCTATTGCCGCCATGCAATACGTCATTTACGAGCCAAGGCTCGGTTCCTGAGAATACACTTATCCTGTGAGCTATCCGTTTGATCACTGACATACGGTGAGCTGCATCACCGTTCGACTCTTTCAGTGCTGTTATGCTTTCCAACTTAAGCAGTCTATCCCAGAATTTGGGCGTCATGTTAAACCGGAACGAGAAGGGATTGTTGTACGCCATAATCTGGATACGTTCAACTTGCCTGTCCACCAGGCGGAAATGCTCGTATACGTCTTCCTCGAGACACGGAATGAGGTAAGGCGCACTTACCATTGCGCCGTCGGCGCCAGCTTCCTCAGCGTACTTGGTTCTTCTCAGACATTCCCTGGTATTCTGCCACATAGTTCCGAATACGCAGGCGATCTTCTCAGTCGCATCCACAGCCACATCTACGACTTCGTTGAACTCTTTTTCACTCGTTGCGTAGAACTCGCCCATGCAGCCAAAAGCTATGTAACCGTCGAATCCTGCTTCTTCGTACGCCCTGATATTGTCTCTCAATCCTTGCAGATCTAGCTCCTGGTTCCTCTTCAAAGCTAGGGGCATCAACGGGAACAGTCCCTTCAGCGGTTTTCGCCTGGTCATACGACGTACCTATCATGGAACCCCTCAACCTCACGTAATATTAGGAGCGCGCAAGACCGATCCATGAGCGTGATTTTTAGCGCAAAATCGTTTCGCTCGCTGATGTTTCCCGCGAACGTGCTGTCTCATCCTGTGCTCCCGGTGGCAACGAGCACTGCGCCCTGCATCTGGTTATTGGGAAGATAGAGGAGTAGGACAACAGTATATGCTGTCCGTGGATCTGTTGCGAAGACGTGTGAGTATACTCCGTTACCCTGACCGTCTGCTATGAACCCTGAATCAGAGAGGGTCGACGAAAGCGGCCCAACATTTGTGTGACTCCCTCCGGCGAATCCTTCTATCAAATAAGTGCCGCCAGGCTGCAAGCCTTGCGCGGTCAGAAATACCGCGAACTCTCCCCCCTGGAGCGGAGTTACGTATAGCTTGACATCATGGATTGACGTCCCACCCGTCGGAGTGAGCACGATCATAGATGGATTCGTCTCCGCCGCGATTGAATAAGAAGAGTAGCTGGAGTAGCTGTAAGTAGTCATCGTTTGGTAGGTGTAGCTAGGATAGTTCGGGTAGTTAGAGTACCCGCCGTAATTCGGGTACCCTCCGTAATAGTAAGGATAGCAATTGTAGCCGTAGTTCTGGAAGCAATAACCCGGTTGAATATAGTAGCAATTGTAAGGGTAGTACGGGTTACACCAATACACACCGCTCTGGCCAGTTGTGGTCGAACTTGTAACTGTCACCGTAGTGGTTACGGATTGAGTTGACGAGGTAGTCGTGGTTGAACTCGTGCTTGATTCCACTGTCGTCGTGGACGTTGTGGAAGAGCTTGTCATAGATGGTGTAGAGGTAGTTTCAGACGAGACGGTTGACGATGTGGAGGACGTGGAGGTTTGGGAGGTTTCAGAGGTTGAAATGGAAGTCGTTGATTCTGTTGTGGTGACTGAGGTTTCAGTAGTTGATTGTGCAGTCGTTAAAGTTGATGCGGAACTTGTACTTTCAGTGGTTGAGGAAGGTATTGACGTTGTTGTGAGCGATGTCAGCGTTGATTCGATGGACGAAGTAGCAATGGAAGTGGAAGAGGTCGGCATCTGAGTTGACGTCTCGGCGGATGTTGTAGCGAAGGTTTGGGTGGACTCTGCAGGAGCGGTTGACTGGATGGTTTCCGTTGAAACTTGAGGCGTCGTGGAAACCGCGACCGTAGAATTATCCATTTGGAGAATCCTAGCGGCATGTGCATTCGTTCCGATAGCGATGAAACCTGCTACTGCCACCAGGAGAACAATGCAGACCGCTACGCGCTCAGTTAACAACGAAACCCAGACCTACTTCAATCCAAACTTTTCTCAGTAACTATGAGATGTAGTTAGTCGTTTATAATGTGGCGGTTAGTAAATTCAGCCCAACTGGCTACCCCTTGCCACCGGGTCCTCACTTTGGTCTCCTGCTAAATACTCAACTGTGACCTATTCCTAACTAACAATCGATAGCGGTGGATAGGAAATGAAACAACTTGAGGGCAAAACTGCCATCATCACTGGCGGTGGTTTTGGCATTGGCAAAGGTATCGCGCAAGCCTTCGCTAGAGAGGGCAGCAAACTTGTGATCGCCTCGCGCAACGGGCAACGGCTGGACGCTGCGGCCGACGAGCTCCGTTCCGAAGGAGCCACGGTCATAAGCGTTCCAACCGACGTAAGTCGTGAGCGTGACGTAATCGCACTCTTCGAGAGTACGATGAAGGAGTTTGGTCGATTAGACATTCTTGTAAATAGCGCAGGACTGGTGGACCAAGCACCGCTTGAGCAGACCTCTCTCGAGAGGTGGCAGACGATTATTGATGCAAACCTGACTGGACCTTTTCTCTGCACAAGAGAGGCAATGAAGATTATGAAACCTCAAGGCGGAGGACGCATTGTGAACATCGGGAGCATCAGCGCTCAAATGCCGAGACCACAGTTCGCCGCGTATAGCTGTTCAAAGATGGGGTTAGTCGCATTGACCATAACGACGGCGCTGGAAGGCAGAAACTGCGGAATCGTAGCAAGCTGCATTCATCCAGGCAACGTGAACACCGCACAAATGGAGCTGACTCCGAACGAACCCGCGATGGAGATCGATGACATCGTTAAAGCCGTGATGGCGATGGTTACCCTACCGCCAAATGTCAACATGATTCAAGCAATCGTATTACCCGTAACCCAACTCTACCTAGGACGCGGCTAACGGGCCAGGTAAGCTAGTGGGTGTGAAAGCAATATTATTAACAGATACCGACAAGTCACTGGATTAACAGGGTGACTCATACGGCCAAGATACTCATCATCTACGATTCACGAGACGGTATGACGAAGAAAGTTGCAGATGTTGTGGCTGAAGGAGCCAGACGCGTCTCGAAAGTTGCTGTTGAACTCAAGACCGCTGACACTGTTACTGCTCAGGACGCAAACACTGCCGACGGTTACGCGTTCGGATCTCCCTCGCACTTCGGCATCATGTCTGGCAAGGTTCTCACCGCATTGACCGACCTATACTCGGCTCGGGACAACATGGTGGGCAAACCCGTTGCGGTATTCACCACCGGAGCGGGGGACCAAGCAGCTGCGCTACAAAACATCGAACGTATACTGCAGGTCTTCAATACGGATTTAATGAAACCGGGCATGGCGGTTGAAACTGTGCCGGGTCGGGCTCTGCCGTGGGATGTGGATAAAGCGAACGCCGCAGACCTAGGTGAGAGACTCGCGAAGGCCGTGCTTAAGGAAAAACCGTACGCGCCCCCAAAGGACCTGTTCTAGCAACACGACCCTACTCTTCTACCTGATTCACCTTAGACGCCGTTAACATCAGGCTCGAATGACGCAGATGAGCTAGGTGTACAAGGCTTTCGTTGTTCCGTTAATTCAAACGCCGCGATTAGTATTACGCGGGTTAGGTGAAGACGACGTACCTTTTTTGCTCGAACATTTCGGCAGGAGCGAGATAAACGAGTACAGCGCGGATGACAATGTCAAGAATTTGGAAGAAGCGAAGGAATTATACCTGAAATATATCGCTCCAACTACAAATCGTTTCCGGCTTGGCTTGCTGCTAGATGACAAGCTGATTGGAACGGTAGGGTTCTATGGAATCGATCATGAGAACGGGAAAGCGATCGCTGGGGCTGATTTGATGAAAGAGTACTGGGGCAAGGGGCTTATGACTGAGGCGTTGCAAGCCCTCATTGATTATGGGTTCGAACAAATGAATCTAAACCGAATCGACGCCACTTCCGACCCAGAAAATTCACGCTCCATACGCCTTATGGAACGTTGTGGCTTCAGAAGGGAGGGACTCCTCCGTCAGAGGTTTTACTACAAGGCCTCATTCCATGACGAAGCGATATACTCCCTATTGAAAGAAGATTGGAGGGCAATCCGACTAGCGAGTAGCTGAAGCCAGGAAGCGAACCGTCAAAATCAAAGCTACGCCAATCAACATGGTTACGAGATATCGTAAAAAGGTTATATGTATATGCAAATATTCGTGCGGCTGAATTATAATGAATTCGACCGTTATCGACCAGTTTAGATCTACTCTCCGTGGTGAATTAATTCAACCTCAGGACGTGGAATACGACGCTGCCCGTAAAGTGTACAACGGCATGATCGACCGGCGACCGAGGTTTATTGTCCGTTGTTCCGACGTGGCTGACGTCATAAGCGCAGTGAAGTTTGCCAAAGAGAATGATCTGCGTCTTGCCATTCGCGGCGGAGGCCACAATGGTGCAGGATTAGCAGTATGCGATGACGGCCTAGTCATTGACCTCTCACGGAGGCGAGGAGTTCGCGTTAATCCGAAACAGCGAACGGTTCAGGCAGAGGGGGGATGCACCTGGGGAGACGTAGATCATGCCGCCCACGCCTTCAATCTGGCGGTACCAGCTGGCATCGTTTCAACGACCGGTGTTGCGGGGCTCACGCTGGGCGGTGGCACCGGCTACCTAACACGGAAGTTCGGCTTGACGATTGACAACTTACTTGAAGCAGACATGGTACTGGCTGACGGCAGTTTCGTTACAGTTAGCCAGTCAGAGAATAACGACCTGTATTGGGCAATACGAGGAGGCGGAGGCAACTTCGGCGTCGTCACATCCTTCACATTCCGAGCACACCCTGTAAGCACGGTTTACGCCGGTCCGATGTTGTGGCATCCGGACAAGGCAGTTGAAGTGATGAAGTGGTATCGAGAGTTCAGCCTGAAGGCGCCGGAGGACTTGTATGGGTTCTTCATGTTTGGGAACGTACCACCCGCCCCGCCTTTTCCAGAGAAACTACATGGCAAAACAATGTGCGGGATCGTGTGGTGTTACACTGGACCGATGGAAAACGCCAAGAACGCATTGAGCCCAGTCGACCAGCTAAGCCCACCAGAGCTTAACTTCGTCGGGCCGATGCCCTTCCCAGCACTCCAAAGCCTATTCGACCCACTCTTGCCACCTGGTCTGCAATGGTACTGGCGAGGCGATTTCATGAATGAACTGAGCGACGAAGCAATCAAAGTGCATCTAAAGTATGGACTCAACCTTCCATCATTACTCTCTATCATGCACATCTACCCGGTCGACGGAGCAGTCCAACGCGTCTCCAAGAATGCAACTGCTTTCAGCTATCGCGAGGCCAAATGGTCCATGGTTATAGCTGGAATTGACCCTGACCCCGCGAAGAAGGACGCAATCACGAAGTGGACCAAGGAGTATTGGGAAGCATTGCACCCATTCTCCGCAGGCGGCGCATACGTCAACTTCATGATGGAAGAGGGACAGAGCCGGGTCGAAGCAACTTACCGCGACAACTACAAACGATTAACCGAGATCAAGAGAAAGTACGACCCCACGAACCTATTCCGCGTCAACCAGAACATTCAACCCGCAAAATGAGAAGTCGCTAAGACAAAACCTCGACCGCTCACGGGAGTACACGGTTCAATCCGTCTTTCCAAGTTCAGCGGTCAGGTAAGACGGCTCTACCGTCAGCGCGTGCGACTCATCTGGGTTAACCAGATCCCCCCAAGTGTAAACGCAAGCCCACCCAGGAAAGTGCTCGTCAACTGTTCGTTGAGGATTGCAACTGACAGCACAGTTGCAAAAAGTGGGCTTAGGTAAACGAATGAACTGACCTTCGTCGCTTCAATTCTTCCCAAGCAGTAATAGTAAACGACGTACCCCAACCCTGAAAATATGCCCCAATACGCTACTAGTAGGTAGACTGTTGTCGAGGCTTGTAGCATCTGATTGATGCCAGACGTACCTAGCAGCAATCCACCTTGGAGGACACTCCCGAACATTGCGCCGACAGCAGTCACGCTGAGCGCGTCGTGCCCGCGCAATCCTCTTCCCACTATCGCATAGCACGCGGAAGCGATGGCCCCAAGAATAGCAATCACTGAGCCCAGAGCTTGGAACCCGGCTAAGTTCATTCCTGACTCTGTGCTGACGACAACAAGCGCTACCCCAACGAAGGAAACCGTGACCCCGAGATACGCTCGTGGACTGAGCTTCTCCTTCAACAACGCGGCGGCCAGAATTGCAACGAATATCGTGCTCGACGCTACTAGGATAGCGTTTGCAGACGCCGGTATCAACTTCAAAGCTGAGAAACTCAGGTTTGGGTAGAGAAAGAACATTATTGCACCGGACAGCAAGGTCAGCGCCAGTACTCTGCCTCTAATCTCTGAAAGCCTTCCAACTCTACGCGTTAGGATGAGCCATACGATGAGCGCGGCCGCACCTAAAGATGAACTGAGAAAGCTCAGCTGTTGCGCAGTCAGTTCCCGGAGGATGATCTTGCCTATAGGATGGCCTGATCCCCAGACGAATGCTGCCAGAACCATCAGCACGTATTCTTTTCGCAACTCGTTTCAGGCCTATCGCCACCAGTCGCCAAGCGTCATTTGTCCATTAGGGTTGAATCCATGATTTGATAGTGGGCTATCACAAGCAACTTTCAGCAGCATATGCAATCCTCGGACGATTCACTAACGACAGTTTCTTGCAGCCCGACGATGCTCCTCAACTAGACAGGTAGAGCGAAAATTTATATCGAATATCCGATATCGGATTATCGATAGCGATGTGGCAGTTCGGCTGGAGGCTGCACAAGCGGAGAGGCCTCAGATATTGGGTTCTCTCACTTCTTTCTCGGTCTCCGAAGAATGGGGCTGAGATCATGGATTCGATTGAGCAGATGACTCAGGGCTGGTGGAGACCTTCCCCCGGCTCGATCTACCCGCTTTTGGAGGGTATGGAGGAGGAACGGTTGATTAAGAGACGGTCAGACGGACGATACGAGTTGACGGAGAAGAGTAAGGCGGAGCTTCATTGGCCTGCGGGTATGCCTGGTGGTCCTCCTCAGACGTTGGAGGAGATGCTGCGAGAGATGAACGGCTATGTCTCCTACTTTGAAGACCTATCCAAGTCAGACCGGACAAAGATTGAGTCACATGATGGCGAGATTCGAGGGATCGCGGATAGGCTACTTGCATTGGTTCAGGAGGGAAGTGGAAAAACTTGAACGAGAATGATTACAGGCCGGGCGGCATCTTTCGCTGGCTCGCGATTGGCATGGTGATTCTGATTCTGGTTTGGGTCGCTGTCTCAATAGTGAGCACTGTTACACATCCTATGGGCATGTACCCATACCAGTTCTATCATCCCTTCTTCTTCCCATTCG
>DATKOK010000139.1:0-5565 GCA_035524675.1 Candidatus Methylomirabilota bacterium
GACGATTTTCAGTCGTCAAAACAATCGATGGAAAAAGATCACCGCCTTTAACTCGTTCCGTTAAGACGTAGAGATTGCATCTAGGCAACTTTGGAGAAATGTGAGAATGGCGGAGTCCAAATCTACTGCACGTAAGAAACCCACGTTATCGACCCTATTCAAAAAGGTCGGCGACGGAGAACCGATAACGTGGTTAACCTGCTACGATTACGCGACTGCTTACCTGCAGGAACAGGCCGGCATCGACATGATCTTGGTCGGCGACAGCTTGGGAATGACCATGCTTGGTTACGAGGGCACTCTGCCCGTAACCATGGAAGACATGATTCGTCACACTCAAGCAGTCCGTCGTGGAGCGCCGAATACCTTCCTCATCGGCGATATGCCCTACATGAGTTATCAACCGAGCGTCGAGACTGCAATCCGGAACGCTGGCCGATTTATGGCTGAGGCAGGATGCGACGCTATCAAGCTCGAAGGCGGTATCGAGATGTGCAGTCGCATTCGCGGAATAGTCGAGGCAGGAATCCCAGCAGTAGGCCACCTTGGCCTAACTCCTCAGAGCGTCAGCGCCCTGGGCGGATTCCGAGTACAAGGCAAAGGGGCAGAACAAGCTAAACGTATAGTCGACAGCGCCAAGGCTCTCGAACAGGCAGGAGCCTTCATGATTCTCCTCGAGATGGTACCAGACAGATTATGCAAACTAATCACTGAACGGGCAGAAAACTGCATCATCATGAGCCTGGGTTCAGGTCCCAACGCACACGGGCAGGTTCTGATATACCATGACATGTTCGGCTTATACCCAAGGTTCAAGCCACGAATGGCAAAAGTCTTTGGAAATGCCGGAGAAGTCATTCTTAACGGCCTCAAGAAATACGTGCAGGAAGTAACGACGCACGCATTCCCTCAACCAGAGAACTACTTCACTATGCCAGATGAAGAGTACAAGAAACTGCTGGAACTACTAAAGCAATAATCTAGCCGTCATCTCGTTACGTAACATTCGGAAGCCGAGATACATTAAGTTCCGCGTCTGCACGAAGCTAGAGTAATTCCCTAAACAAATCCAACTTCTTGCCCAGGAGAAGTTTCTTTGATAATCCTGGGCGCTCGTTTCTTTTCAATCGAGTTACTCCTCTCACAATCACCGCTGGAACCCCCTCAGATCCTTGACCCATCACAAGCTCAGCGGCCGCAGCCACCTCGTCAGCAAGCGCGACATACTTGAACTTCAACTCGTAACCGAAAAGATCCTTACTGCCTCTATAATCAACAATTGGATCAAACCCTGAGATCCCAATCGCGAATTCCACCTGCCCTACACGAAACGGGCGACTGTAAGTGTCACCAATTACAACTGACAGTCGCTTTCCCGTCAAACGTTCCAGCTCGATCCTGAGATGAGCAGCGGATCCGTCCAAGTCTGTGGGAAGTCTAGCGTAAACTCGTCGTCCGTTAACATTCGATTTGTCTACGCCGGCATTCAGACAAACGAAACCGTTCTTTCCCGAAACCACGAGTGCTTGCCTGTCAGCTCGGAGGATCTTGGTCGAGTCTCTCATAATTAGCTCAATCAATCTGGCGTCCTTCTTTGTGCGTCTCGATATTGACTTGGCCTTTGAACTGGGATTAAGGGTCGATATGTCTACGAGTGAACCTTCAGCTTTCGAGATGATCTTCTGTGAGACAACGACGATATCACCGTCAATCAATGTTTGTGACTCTGCAGATAACGCAGCGACGAGGAGTCTCGCGACGTTATCGCCCGGTTTTACTAGTCCTATCCGTTCCAGTCCGATTGCCGTGACGGTCCTGACCATTTGAAACACCGTAAAGGGAAGTTCGAAGCCCTGTCATCATAACGTCCTATTTGGTTTTGCTTGGAGTCTTCGTTATCGACTATCACTCGAGAATAATCTTCGAACGGTATTTTCGAATTTCAAGAGATGGTGGGGCGGGAGGGAATTTCATGACCATCCGATCATTTTGAACCCTCGATCACCGGTGTACTCGCTCGTGGTCCCGAGACCGGTCTCAAGGCGATTCCTCGCTATCTTAGACCATGCTGTCCCCACGAGGGGTCAACTCGCGGTCTGGACCACCGCCCCTGGTCATTATGCAGTGAACCATTAGCTAAAACGCTTCCTGCGGTTTGGTCAGAGCCTGATTTTCGGTTTCTTTACGTCGACTGCTTCACGTTGCTTCTGGCGCAAGTATGATAGGTACTCCCAGGCTATCAACGGAGTTACTAACATCCTCGTCCTTGTCTTGAATCGCTCTCTCTAACGCTGGCAGAGCAGTATCGTCTCCAATTGAACTTAGCGCAACAGCTGATTCGTGTCTCACTATGGGACTCTTATCTTCCAACATTGCAGCTATGAGAGCTGGAGCAGCCGATTTGTAACCGAGCTGTCCCAACGTGAACGCAGCCTCATGCCTTGTTAACGGACTCGGATCATCATTCAGCACCTTACACAATGACGGCACGACGCGTTCATCACCCAAGCTCTCCAACATGCATACAGCATGGACACGTAACAATAATGGAAGTTCTCTGGAATGATCTAAGAAGGAAATGAAATGCGAAATGTCTTTCCGTTCAAATGCGTCTTCAAGCATCGTTAATGTCTTGTAGTCTGCCGCCGTCATACTTTGTTGACCCAAAAACTTCACTGGCGCCGACGCCGAGACTCTTGCATTGATAAACATTGTTTGACGCAAGTGGAATGCCGAAGTAAACTACAATTTTTTAAACGTCAACCCATGCTTAGCAGCTATTCAAATCGGTCTTCTCAGGGGTATCCACGTGCAAAGGTCATCAGAAAAAGTGGGCGCCAGCATCTTTGACGCCGCATCCGCCCCTGTGCGACTACAAATTCTAAGACTTCTCTCTACGAAAGGACAGCTTCAGTACACAGAAATAATGTTCCAACTGAAACTGGACCCCGTTCGTGACGCAGGCAAATTTGTGTACCATCTTAGAAGTCTAACGGGAGTAGGATTGGTTTCGCTTGACAAGAAGACCAAGAAGTACGAAGTAACCGAGCTTGGCAGAATGATCGTATCATTCGCCCGGGACATGGACGAATATGTCAATGTAAAACGCGGCAAATTGTACGTTCGAACATCGAAGCTCGCTATAGAAGAGTTCCATCGCAACAAGATCTCACGGTCATTAGTGGTTGAGGCAGGAGTACCTCAAGAGATAGCCGACGAAATCGCAGCAGAGGCAGAAGATCGACTTGTAAGGTTGAAGACAGTATATCTCACCGCCCCGCTGATTCGTGAGTTCGTGAATTCTATCCTTATTGAGAAGAAGCTGGAGGAGTACCGGCATAAACTCACACGATTAGGACTACCTGTCTACGATGTCGCCCAGCTAATACGAGAGACAGGAGAGAAGCAGCTGAGCGCAGACTATGTCTCACGTTATTCTGCCAATTCTGTTCTATCTGAGTATGCTATACTGAATTGCATCCCGCACAAGATAGCTGATGCCCATCTCTCTGGCACGATACATATTGCAAATCTGGAAAGCTGGATTCTTAAACCCAATGAGGTAATTCACGACTTTCGGTATTTTCTTGGCAGTAATTTCCGCGGTATGTATCCACCAGATTCCCTCAACGGAGCTCTAGCATTGCTTGGAAATGTTCTCGAAAGTACATCAAGAGAGGTTTCGGGCGAGCAGACTATAGAATACTTCAACACATTCCTCTCCCCCTTCGTAAAGGGCCGTTCGGTCGACGATATGGCAAACCATCTCGTCTATTTGTTCAGTTCCATGCGACGCGAGCTGGTCTCGGGTAATCCACAACAGGGATTCTCAATTGTAATCGATCTCGATCTGCCCGAATTCCTAGCGAAGGAGAATGTGGTTGGACCGGTGGGAGGAGTCTATGGGGATTATACGCAAGAAGCCTCACAACTTGCAGAAGCCACGATCGACGCCTTCACGAAGACATCACAATCCGTTCATGCGCTATTGCCACATCTAATTGTAAGAATTAACAAACGGACATTCGATGACGAACGAAATAAACGGATCATCGAAAAAGCTCATGAATTAGCCGCAGCTAGAAGCATCCCCTACTTCGAGTTCACCAGTAATGAGAAGACAGTGTATTCCGCAACAGGACTGAGGCTGACCGATGATTGGACCGGAGAGTGGGAAGCTGATTGTGTTCGCACAGGCAGCATGGATTCGATATACCTTAACCTCCCAAGGATCGCATACGAGGCGAAGAAGAATGATGAGAAATTCCTCATGTTGATGAGAGAGACAGCGAACCTCATCATAGACGGATTTAAGGCAAAACGAAAGTTCGTCACTGAGAGGCTAAAGCAACCGCTCCTTCCACTCCTCGCAGGCAATAACAGCTCTATCACCTATTTCTATGACAAGAACACAACATACAACATGACTTTTGTGGGCGTCGCAGAGGCCACTGAATTTCATGTAGGCAAGCGACTGGAGCAGGATAAGAGCGCCGTGGAATTCGCAACCAAGATCCTACGTGAACTAAAGAAACTTACAGACTCCGCCTCAGAAGAAACCGACATGCGCATCACTGTTTCTCAAAGACCGGGCGATGAAGCTGCGGGCAGACTGGCGGAACTAGATATAGAGGAGTACGGACGGGCGATCGTGATTGCAGATGGAAGTCGCGGCCCACCGCATTATTCAGATATGCCTACGATACCGCTTTCGGCAAGACTGACATGCGAGAATAGGATAATTTCAGAAGCGCAGCTTCAATCCGTGATGCCTGGCGGTCATTTGAATGTACTATGTGTCACTCCCAGCTGTACCGCTACTGATCTAGTCGGATTCACTCGTAGCGCACTGTCTTCAGGTTGCCAATTCCAGACCTACAGTGGCAATTACTCTTCATGTAACGCATGTAGCAATACTGAGCCCGGTGTTGTCTCTCGCTGCGGCAAGTGTGGATCAGATAAGTTGGCCTACTTGGGCAGATCTTCCTACGGCTTGCTGCCATTTACCCTATGGCCGGAAGGAAAGAGGAGAAATGTCGAGAAGAGAACCGCGTATTCTTCCCTAAACTGACATGAAGCTGTCGTCAGTTAGATTCCCGCTTCTCTTCTTCTAACAGATGCCTAACTTTCTCAACGAACGCGAGATACTCGCAGAGTATATTCTTACCCATTGGGGTTAAATCGTACAGGTCGTCAGCCAATTCACTGATCAACTTATGAGTTCTGAGCAAAGGCACATTCTCATAGATCAACTTCGGATTGATCTCCTCTCTGAAATGTTTCTTGCCTTGTGGCTGTTCAAGAAGGGGAAGCAACATCTTCACCCGTGTCTCGTTTGTTAACACTTCCATCAATTCCAGAACCTCCCTGAAGGCCCTTTCCAACCCCCGATCACGCCAGTTCAGGTGCTCGATTACAAACTTGCCCGTATTGACTGCACTATGAAACTTGGAGTCAATAGGCTCCGAATTCACTTTGAAAGGGTAAACCACAACTGCCCTCGAATTTTCCGATTCGTCAACAACTTCGAGATCTTTCATTAACGACTCACCTGGTGGCTTGGTC
>DATKOK010000140.1:0-7050 GCA_035524675.1 Candidatus Methylomirabilota bacterium
TCCCGCTTGAACAGGTAGTTTCCGTGCATGGCTGAGATGAAGAATCGGCCCAACAGGTTCTTGAAGAGAAAGAACGCCAACTTTCCTCTCCCTCTTGCATCCACAAGTCCGGAAGGATAGTTGTAACCATCTCTCAAGAAGCAATTGGAGAAGCCTGCAAAAGCTCCACTTTCTCTGATGTAGGAGAGGATGCGCCAGTAGACTGATGCTTGATACGCTTGTGAAACCTGCCAGTCGTCGGTGGTTAACTCTCTGCCGATGAGGGTTGGTTCAAGAAACTTCTTCCCGCTTGGATAGATTGGGTTGATTGTCCAACGCTTATACCACCATTCTCCTTTGCAAAGGTCCCAGTTGGGCATGCCTTCACATGCGAACTCGTCGAAAGTTACTGGCTTACCTGCGCCGCAGAGGATCCTCTGGTATTTTCCAATAGTAGCATACACTGGATTAGTATCTGTGCCGCTCGGCAAGCTGTGGATGGCCCAGTAAACGTTCGGAGAGTTGAATACCGGAAGCATTTCCAGACACTTCTTCCTCGCCTCACTGACGCTCAACCCCTGCCCAATGAACTTCTCAATCATTTGGACCAGATCCTCTACCCAATGTCCGACGGGGACAATCAACCTGCTCGGATCAGCCTGTGTAGCCAAGTCATGGACAAGTCGCACGTAACGTGACCGTTTGTTGTGGTAGATGCTGGCTGCAGGTGCGTAGTAGAATGCTTCGTCACCCAGTACCCAGACGATTATGCTTGGATGATTCCTCAGGTCCCTAATTAGCCTCGGTATGTCGCGTGTGGCAAGGTCCTCAATGTTGGGATTTTGGGACCAGAGCGAACAGTATCCTTCCCAAATCAGCATCAGGCCCATTTGGTCAGCGTACTCGGCGATGCGTCTGTAGTGAACACGGTTGTCGCTGGGGTATCGTGCGGCAACCATCCCCAGAGCCTTGTGCAGAAGAATGTCCTGAACAATCCAATAATCACCAGGACACGTGGCAGAAGTATTGGGGTAGACTCCTTGGTCGTGCGTTGCGGACAGAGTGATCACTTTTCCGTTCAGTAAGAACGCGCCGTCTTTCGATTTGAGCGTCCTAACTCCGAATGTCTCGTAAAGATCGTCACGAGGTCCGGTATTGTCTGTGAGAGTGGCATGCACGAGGTAGAGGTGTGGGTTCCATGGTTCCCACAATACTGGGTTGGATAACGAAATTTCCTCCTTCACGATTGTAGTGGTCAAGGGGCTGGCATGAACTTGAAACGTGAATTTCGCTTCACCAGATGATTCCGACGGAAACCATCTGCTCACGTCCAGATCAATCGTAACCTGAGACAGGTCTGTTGTCGTGTTCTCCACTTCAAGCTCAACGTTGAGGATGGCTCTGTTTTCTTCGATCGTTTTGGTGTAGATGAAGAGGTTCTTGATGTAGACAGGAGAGGTGAGGATTAGTTCAACGGTACCGTTGATTCCTCCCCAGTTTAGGTCAGGGCATTCAAGCATCTTGTCTCCTCGTTTGTCAACGTAAGCATACTCGAGGCAATTGTAGAAGACGTCTGGAGTATTGGATGGTGTGCTCACTATTTCAAGGCAAAGTCGCTTATCTTCATGGTTGGATTTCAGTAGCTCTTCCGTGATTTCCATCTCGAACGGATACACGCCAAAATGTTCCAGAATAACCGGCCACTCGTCGACCCAAACGGTTGTCTTGATGCTGCAGCTTTCGAAATTAATGAATGCTCGCTTGCCTTGAATCTCTTCCTTCGTTAACGGAGCTGAGGTTCGATACCATAGCGCGTACTCCCCAAGGTAGATTGTTGTGGGTCTGTCAAGGGAGGGAAAGTTGAACCAAGGAGCATCAATCCTCCCAAACTGCACTGGATCAGGTGGAGTGTAGTTAACATTGTGAGGCGTGATCACCTTTTCCCATGAATCGTCCGCGTAATCATGTTTGAAGTATCCCTCCCGGACCCCTTGCATTTTGGGGTCGAGTTTCCAACGCCAATCCTTGAGGTTGATAATGCGTCTGAGGTGTGGGTTTGGTTTCAGTTTGAGCTTATTGATTTGCGTCTTCGTTTCTTCATCCGAAACGATGAGTTGCTGTTTAACGCCGTAGAAATTGCTTGCCTTTGTCCAGTATGCTTGTAGATAACGCCATTTCTGTTCAGGCGTCAGATAGTTGAATTCAACTAGACTCGCGGCAGTTCGATCATCTTTAACGAATTGCACTTGATCACTCTTCGGTGCTCGGCCCTTCGGTTAGTGGTCTTGGCGAATAACACTTTCCATCCAGAATAGGAAACGTTTCGTCTGCGGCAAGTAACGAGCATGCCGTCGAGTTCTATCGTCCAGTGCTTCCAAAATTCAATCACTGGTTTCACATGAACAGGAGCCGTACTAAGTATGGGATCAATGTACAGGCGTTCGTGTAAGTTAATCTCAAAATAAGCAAGCTCGAAATAGTCTTATTTACTCTACAGGAGTTTCAGAATAATGCGGCTTCTGGCAGCACAGAGTGTAACACTTTGGCAAGGGTAATGATCCAGAATCTCATGAAGAGCTTTGGCGACGTGGCTGCAGTTAAGGACTTGACTATTGAAGCTAGGGACAAGGAATTCTTAGTCCTGTTGGGTCCGTCCGGCTGCGGAAAGACCACCGCGCTCCGGTGCATCGCTGGGCTTGAGACGCCTAATTCCGGAAAGATATTCATTGGGGATCGTCTCGTGAACGATCTTCCACCGAAAGATCGAGACATCGCGATGGTATTCCAGAGTTATGCTCTGTACCCTCATATGTCCGTGTACGACAATCTCGCGTTTCCGCTTAAGATGAGAAACGTTCCGAAGCAGGAGATTGATGGGAAAATCAAGAAAGCAGCTGACATTTTGAGGATTACGCACTTGTTGAAGAGAAGACCAAAACAGCTGAGCGGTGGCGAACAGCAGAGGGTCGCCCTAGGTAGAGCCATCGTGAGGGAGCCTAAAGCATTCCTCATGGACGAGCCGCTTAGCAACTTGGATGCGAAGCTTCGGCTTCATATGAGGGCTGAGCTGAAGAACTTGCAGGAGGAGCTGGGCATAACTACAGTCTATGTCACGCATGACCAGGCTGAGGCCATGACGATGGCTGACAGGATCGCCGTGTTGAATCGTGGGGAGTTATTGCAGTTGGGGTCGCCTGAAGAGATCTACAGGACTCCTTCGAGTAGCTTTGTCGCAGGTTTCATGGGCAGTCCTCCCATGAACTTCATCGACTGTAAGCTTGTGGAAGAAGAAGGCAGAACTTTTCTGGATGCAGGAGCTTTCCGACTGGACGTATCTGACCTAGCGGGCTCAATGAGAGAAAAGACGAGCGAATTAGTGTTGGGATTTCGGCCAGAGGATATTTCTGTTCAGGATGTTCCCTCTCCTGAAAGCGTGCAAGCCCAGGTTTACGTGGTAGAGCCGCTCGGGTCCGAAGTTATCTTAGACCTCAAGGTTGGCGAGAGCCTTGTGAAGACGCGTAGTCCGCCAGATTTCACTCCAACCCCTGGCGACAAGGTTCATGTTTTGTTCAGGAAAAGTAAACTGCATGTCTTCGACAAGAAGACTGAGAGATCAATACTATAGGTTGGATCCAGATCCGATCGCGTGAGCTTTCTGTGTCTGTGAACTTTCTCCGTATCTAGAGATGCGACGTTCCAGATCTAATTTCTAGCCCTTCTTGGCTCCCATGGTCAATCCGGATATCAGATACCGCTGGAAAATGAATGCCAGGATGATTGGAGGAATCATGGAGATTACAGCGGCAGCGCACATCAAGTCGAATGCTGTTCCGAATTTACTCACGTATTCAGTGATTAGCACGGTAACTGTTTTGGAGCCTGACAATGTTGGTGCGAATATGAGAGCTCCAAGGAATTCGTTCCAGCATGAGAGAACTGAGAAGATTACAAGTGCCATAACTCCTGGAACTGACATTGGCAGCATGACTTTGACAAGGGCTTGCATTCGGCTGCAACCATCAACAAGTGCTGAGTCCTCGACTTCCCAAGGTAAGCTCTCGAAGTAACTTCTCATCAACCAGATGCCGATCGGAATCAGGCCGGCGAGGTACAGTAAGGACAGTCCTTGCCATGTATTGAACAGACCTAAGGCCAGGTACATACGAAATATCGGGATGTAAACAGCGATCAGTGAGATTGGGATGGTGGCTACGAAGGATAGAAAGATCGCGTTTTTCCAGCGGAATTCGAGTCTTGCAAGGGCATACCCTCCTAGGACGGATACGGCGACCAGCGACACGGTCGTTGCAGAAGCGACAACTGCACTGTTCAGTATGGCTCTATCGAAGTCAGGAGCGCTGCCGATCACAAGGCCTGTTCCTGCTACTTCTGATGCTAAACCAAAAAGCTCCAGGTAAGGCTTGAGATTCAAATGGTATGGTATCCAGTGTGGCGGAATCGAATATAGCTCCACGCGGGGTGTTACGCTAGTGATCAGTGTCCATATGATCGGTAGCATCGTCCAAGCGCTCAGCAAAACTGAAATGACGATTATTATGAGCGGTCTCAGTTTCACCTGAATCCCTCCTTGTATAGAACCCTAACGTAGGAGTAGCCAATTATCAGACTGATTATCGTCAGTATCCAAGCTAGTGCGGAGCCGTAACCGAAGTCACCATAGCTGAAGACTTCCAAATATGTGTAGAGAGGCAGGTTTGGAACCTGAAACCCCAGGAGAACATACAAGATATCGTACGTGTTCACGGCGGAGACAACCATTTGAACTAACGTTATTGCAATCGCGGGGCTAAGGAATGGTAAAGTCATTCGGTAGAAACGTTGTAGCATTGAAGCTCCGTCGATCTTGGCGGATTCGTAGATGGTTGTGGGTATTGACTGTAAACCCGCCAATAGAATTATCGCGACAAATGGAATGTTCCGCCAGACGAATACAAGGGCGGCTACACTCATGCCAAACGAAGAGCCGAAAGTTAACCAAGGTTGGTACGCAGGGATCAAATGCAAGCCATACAGTACCGCGTTGAAGGCACCGAACCTGTCATCGAAGATCCATTTCCATATGAGGCCGTTGACGACTGGAGGCATCAACCATGGGAGCAAGCTTAATGTCCTCAATATTCCTCGGCCCCTAAACTTCTCATTAAGGAGTAATGCTACGCCGAGGCCGCCAAGAATTGAGCCTACCACAGAGAGCACGGAGAAGTAACCGGTATTCCAAATGGAAATCCAGAATCTTGAATCTGCAAAGAACGCGTAGACATAATTGTCGAGACCGATGAAGTGTGTCATTGTAGGGTTGCTTGGTCGAAACCAAAGAAGCGAGTACCAAAATGCTTGGGGTAGAGGATAGTAACCTAGCATCAACATTACGATGGTGGCTGGGAGAAGAAGCAGGTACGGCAGTATGTTGGTACGCACGTTAGCCGCCCATTTCGCTAAGCAAATTGCGTACCATAGGTCCGGATTATGTCAGACAAATAGGGAGGAAAATGTAACGACTATCCTGGTGGGTAGTCGCCTCCATACTTCTTTCTGTATTCGGGAATCTTGAGTGCTAACTTGTGCCAGCAGTCTTCTGGAGTCATTCCGTTCTGAGAACTCATTACCTGATTCATGTAGAAGGCAATGTCGTCCCAAAGTTCTGGGTACCAGAGAGGGGCGCCCTTGGGGGTACCCCAGCCTTTGTTCGCTTTCAAGGCCGCAAAGATTGGATCAGCGTACTTCTTAGACAAGAATCCAGTGCTAGCTTCAGTGTTCCAAGCTGACATTCTTGGAGGCGATAGTGCCACCAATTTCGCCATTCTCACTTCAGTGTCGGTGGTGGTGCGCCAATTGTATATGAATTGCCACGCGGCGTCTTGAACGTCGGGCGGGGAGTATTTGCAGATGCCTAGCCCCTCCGTCCCGAAGACCGATGGACCGAACTCGAGGTCAGGGGTTCCACTGGGTATCAAGAACTCGTCGACTTTGCCGGATGTTGCTGGATAGGTACTTGGGTTTGCATCCAGTGATGGTGCATGACCTATGGTGATTGTGACGATTCCGCCTTTTCCTGCGTCGAACTGGTCAGGGGTCGAGGACTGCCCTGAACTTAGCATTGATTTCGGGATTATACCCCATTTCCACATGGCATCATGCAACCAGTGTAACGCTTTCACCTGACCTGAATCTGGGCTGTCCCATAGTGGATTTAATTGATCATCGAACCATGCTCCTCCGTAAGAAAGCGGAAACGGCCAGAAGCCCCAAGGAAAGCCGGTAGTAGCGTCACATTCCATCAAAAACGGTGAATCGGTAGCGCCTTTCGCTATCATGTCTTCGCATACATTTCTCATTTCGTCCCATGTTGTCGGCCATTTGTCGTAGCCTGCTTTTTCAAGCATGGGTCGATTTCCAGTCATCATGCTGAAGTCGCATGAGTATGGTATCGCAACGAGTTTGCCGTCTATATTATACCATGGCTGTGCGTCGAACAAGTAACTCATGTCTTCCATGTCCGCGTCCGTCAGGTTGTACTTGGGCTGGGGATTCTTCGGAGTACCAATGGGCACCCAGAAATCCTTGTAAGCGTTAACCCAAAGGCTATCAACTTCCGTTATGGCAGCAGGTGGCACCTGCGTGACGAGGGCTGAGACGATGCGGCTCTTGATAGCCGAATATTCAATTACGTTCTGAACAATATTGGCATTAGACGCCTGACTCGCTTCCGCAACTAGATTATCCGGAAAGGGAGCCCAAGGCGGAAGTAGAAGGTCAACTTCCGTCGAATATGTTGGGGCTGCGCTAGACGTAGCCGCAGCAGTAGTCATGCTCGTAGGCGCTGCGGTTGTGGATGGAACTGAAGGTTGTGGAGGCTGAGATGCCAGGTATGCCGCCGCTGCGCCGCCCACAACTACCACAGCGCCAGCGCCTACATATTTCAGGAACCGTCTTCGATCAACACCTTTCTTCTCTTCTTCCGTCACGAAAAATCACCTATAAGAAGTCTGAAGAAGCAGGTCTGCTTGGAACAGATATAACGCTTCTCTGCAGTCTTTTCCAGATTCTCTA
>DATKOK010000141.1:0-6043 GCA_035524675.1 Candidatus Methylomirabilota bacterium
GTCTGCCATGGGGTATGTTGTTTTGTCTCACAGGAACTGTGGATGATTTAACAGCTGTGTGGCTTGTGTACTTGGAGAACTTGAACAGATCGGACGACGCATTCATCGAACGCCCTTCAACATCACTTTAAGCCATGAGCATTGGTTTTGGGGCGGTATCGAAGGACGACGATGGGGCAGCAGTCTAAGGCTAGACTCGCCAAACGCCAAGTCAAGTTTGCCATACAAAGTCAGATAATTCCCGTTAATAATAAAATAAGAAATGCTAGCGCATAATTATTAATAATTGGCATAAGTTAATAATGTCCGTTTGAACAATTCACGCTATGCAAGAGAGCAAGTCGAAACGTAGCACGTGGTTAATGAGCCTAGGATTATTTTTTGTTGGCTTAGTGATCGGCGGCGCTCTGATCGGCGCTGGCAGAGGATTGAATTCCACTTCTGGCAGCACGGTCACAGTAACCGCAGGAAGCAGTAATGCACCAGTACTGAAAGTGTTAGCGACGTTCTTTCCTTTACAGAACTGGGCTGCCGCGGTCGGAGGCGTTAAAGCGAACGTATCCCTGCTTGTGCCTGTAAGCATCGACGTACACGAATTCGAACCTGATCCAGCTGATCTTCAAGCAATTGGTCAAGCAAACGTGTTGGTTCTGAACGGGGCAGGTCTCGAACCGTGGGCCCCTGCTGTCATAGCCGCAGCCGACAACCCTCATCTCGCCGTAGTTAACTGCAGCCTCGGCATCAACCTGATCAAGGTTCCTTCCGAGTTCCAAGTCGATAATAGAACTTTTGATCCGCACATCTGGAACGACCCTGTTGATGCTATTGTGATGGTGAAGAATATTCTAGCCGGATACATTCAAGCAGATCCAACCGACGCCGCGTACTTCACTGCCAACGCAAATACGTACATAAACTCACTTCAAGTCCTCAATCAAGAGTTCATGGATCTAGCTAATTCGAAGCTCGCCACTAGAGAGTTTGTGACTTTCCACACGGCCTGGGCTTATCTTGCGCAACAATACGACCTAACTCAGATTCCGGTCTTCGGACCGTTCGAGGAAGAGCCGACGCCAGCAGATATACAGAGCGTAGTCAATGTCATCAACCAGAACAAGCTCTGCTACGTAGGCTACGAGTCACTCAGTAACCCAGCTGTCGTACAAGCTATCGCATCGCAGACACATGCAACGCTCGTCCCCATGGATCCGAACGAGGGCCTCACTGACCAGCAGGTGGCAGTGGGAGAGACATACCTAACCATGATGCAGATGATGCTCTTCATCATGACACTTGCTCTCAACAACGTCGGATGCTAGGGTCCAATGATCAACCTCAAATAGTGTCTACTAATGATTAACCCCCACGCCCTCTCCTGTCGAATATCATTGGGTAGCTAGGTCTGGTCATGTCAAGTTCATTCAAGGAACCGATTGTTGAACTCAACGATGTTGGAGTGACATACTCAACTGACATCCAAGCACTCGAACACATAACACTCAAAATCTACAGGGGCGATTTTGCTGGATTAATAGGGCCTAATGGCGCCGGTAAATCAACCCTCCTCAACGTAGTCCTCGGCATCGTCAAGCCAACCACTGGTTACGTTCGCCTCTTCGGACAACCCATCACTGCGAAGAACCTGAGAAAGGTAGGTTACGTCCCTCAGATACCGTACTCCAAAGACGCCAATTTTCCGTCAACAGTATACGAGACCGTGATGATGGGGAGGATACCATATTCACTCAGGTGGCCCTGGTTCACGAAGGAAGACCACCGCAAGGTCGAGCAGGCACTTCAACGACTCGAAATTCAGAACTTGAAAAATAGGAAGATTGGGGAACTCTCGGGTGGACAAACACAACGGGTGTTCACAGCAAAGGCGTTGACAGGTGACCCTGAGATGCTGATATTCGACGAGCCGACGAGTGGAGTCGATACTGAAGCCAAGAGAGAATTCTACAGCATACTCGAACAGCTCAATCGGGAACTGGGAATCACGACGATCCTCTCGATCCATGACCTGGGAGTTGTCACGCGACTCGCGAGGACAATCATATGCATAAACAGAACCCTCTACTTCGACGACCTCACTACAAGATTTGACGCCAGCACTATCCTGCCGAAAGCATACAACTACGCCATCGAAGTGGTTAAGCATGGAGATCACCCTTAACTCCATATTCACGTTGCTCGGCGCTGGATTCATCCAGCGCGCCTTCATCATTGGCATACTCATCGCCGTCCTAAGCTCCATTGTCAGTGTGTACACTGTTCTGAAGAGGCTGTCGCTGATAGGTGACGGATTAGCTCACACCGCCTACGGCGGCATAGCCATAGGGCTTGCCGTAGGTGGGCTTGTTCCTAGCCTAGCCGGGAACGCGTACATTATCGGAGGCGCTATAGTCGTCGCTGGCTCGATCTTGATCACGAAGGCAATACGATCAGCGAGATTCAGCGGAGACGCAGCTGTGGCGGTCTTTCTAACGCTTGGTTTAGCGACTGGGATTTTTGTTACAAGCGTCACACTCAATTATGGTTTCGATCTCGACGCTCTCCTTTTCGGAAGTATTCTGTTGGTCACTTGGAGTCAGATCTATGCTGCTGCTTTCGTTCTGGTTGTTACAACGATCTTGATAATCGTGTTCTACAAGCAATTACTCTACACAATCTTTGATGAGGTTCAAGCCAGAGCGTCAGGCATTGTCACGTGGAGATTTGATTATCTGCTCGCCGTTCTTGCCGGAGTGGCTGTAATAGTGTCCATTCCAATTGTAGGCGTCTTGCTCATATCGGCACTCCTCGTTCTTCCAGCATTAACAAGTATTCAAATCACTCGATCGTTCAAACAAACGATTCTACTTTCGCCCGTCTTTGGTGTGCTTTCCGTAATTCTTGGGTTGCTCTTTTCAGTAATCCAGCCTCACGCTGCTCCAGGGGGAACGATCGTCCTATCAGGATTAGCCATACTTCTCGCCGCCTTGGCCGCGAGGAAAATCAAAGAATCATTCTAGCCAATTCGAAAAGTGGTCATCGCTTTCGTCGAAGATTAATTAATAACATTCTGCACTCATTTATTATTAAGAGTAGTTCACGATGACAATCATCAGCCTATCTTTTCCAGATCAGATGGTGGAGGAGATGGACCGAATCCAAAAGTCCGGAGGCTTTGCTGGTCGATCCGAACTTGTGAGAACTGCGATCAGACTGTTACTGGAAGATTCAAGGAAAAAAGACGCTCTCTCCGGACATATGAACGCGATCGTGGTCGTAACTCACGAGGAGTCGAACGAAGCACCCATTACAAGACTTAAGCACGAATATGAAGAGATTGTGAAGACACACATCCACAATAAGATCAACCAAAAAAACTGCGTTGAGGTCTTTCTCTTAGAAGGCGACGCGAAAAAGATTGGGTCGATGACGCGTGAATTTCAAAAAGAAGACAAATTGAAGAGCGTCAAACTGCTATTGATAGAGTGAATAGATTCCGAACGACCGGAGTTTATGGTGAGAAAGTCAGGGATTCCTTACAGTTTAGTGCCTTAGTTTGGATCATTTGTGCCGGTATATGCTGAATTCGTTTTTCGAACGATGTATGGCAACTCTGGCATGCAAAGCCTCTCCGCGACCGAGCGAGGAATGATAAACCGCTGAAAATTGAAACACGAGAAGAATAGTAGGGTTTAACCAGGCATCAAATCAACCATAGGAACTTTATTCGCAGCACTCACCGTATTCTGGAAAGCGTCTAGCCAAAACCGTTCTCTCACAGACTCGAACTTATCTTCGAATGTACCCATGGCAAGGATTCATCAAATCTGATACAGGCGACATTCGTTGAGACAACGGTTAAATCTTAGGTGTGCCTTAAGTTAGGATTACCCTATCTAGGTGGATTGATTCTAATTTTCCTCTCAATCTCAATTAATCACAAACGTCCGGCCAATATCCATTCGACAATTGGAGAACTATCAGCTTGAACCTTTCCGAATTGAGCAGATCTGAGATTGCATACCTCGAAGCCATGTATCGTCTCAACGAATCGCATAGTGCTGCTTCGGTCTCCACGTTAGCAAAGAGATTTGACGTGAGGCTTCCAACCGCGATCGAGATTCTGGACAAGCTTGAGCAGAAACGTCTTGTCATCAAGAAACCGTGGAAAGTACCGGAATTAAGCAAGAAAGGCTTCCTAATCGCGGAATCGGTAATGCACCAGCATAGAATTGTTGAAGTATACTTCAACGCGAGACTCGGGATAGACCCTGATCTTTCCTGTACGGAGGCATCAAAGATCAGTTACTTGCTTGACCCAGCAGTCGTCGAAAAAATGTGCAAAGCTCTTAATCGCCCCAGCCAATGCCTCCACGGCTTCACCATTCAACACAAGGACGAATAATGCCGTGACATATGACGCTTCGAAAACATTCCATTCGGCATCTGTCTACAATGCGTAGGAGTAATGAGATTTTGGCAGTGACTCACGGCTGTCTCTTCCTCGCGATACTGATACTGATCTTTTCTGCTGGTATCGTTGTCGTCCTGGCTGATGAGCCCAATGTAGGTACTCTCCGTTTTGATAGCTTTCTGGTTCCCAGAGAGGTAGCTCCGAACAGTGTCTTCTCAGTTAACTTAGACGTAGAGTATGCCCTTCATGGGCGGCCTAACAACGCTACCATCCGCGCAGCAATCTACAAAGGCAGTCTGAACTTCAGTGATCCACTGTGGCAGAGTAACCCCGTCACAGTATCGCTAGGTGGCGAACAAATTTGGAATGTTACCTTGACGTCCCCCTCAACGGAGGGGGAATTCACGCTAGTTGCCGCCGCATACTTCCTTGACCAAGACACTTGGCGATTCTTCAATAATTCAATTAACGGCCCTGGTATCGTACAGGCCGTCATCAGAGTAGAGAAGACAGCAACTTTTGACGTCAACTTAGGAGTTTCAGGTGTACCCGTGACGGTTGACAACCAGACATTTACAACCTCAATGAATGGTGATGCGCGGACGATACTGTTTGTGGGAAATACGTATGCTGTGTCAGTTGAGCCATTTGTGGAATTTCGAAATTCGACTAGACTAGTCTTCAACGGTTGGAGTAATGGTAACAATGAAGCCGATAGGAGCGTTGTGGTTGACGGCGACGTGAACCTTGTTGGGTCCTACAGAACGCAGTATAAGCTGCTGGTGAATTCTCCTCTCTCATCATCATATTCAGAGTGGCATGATGCTGGATCAACCGCAGAAGTGCGTATAGCGAGTTCGGTTCCAATGGATTGGCCGTTTGGGCTTCTCGGCTTGCAGTACAAGTTTGTAGGATGGACTGGAGACGTTAACTCCTCTTTATCACGGGTCAATGTCACAATGAATGCTCCGAAAACCCTCAACGCCAACTTTTCCGCAGACTATACCCGTCTAATCATGCCCGGAGTCACTGCTCTAGGCGTGACTGCTATAGTTACCTTCATTTTCACTCGACGACTCAAAATGGAGTACAAATCTAGATCAGCGGACGAGTCCTCCCTTCTGTGCCATAAGTGTGGAGAAGTCGTTGAGGATGATTGGACTCATTGTATGCGCTGTGGATCGAAGTTGGAGCCCCATAAGTCAACCTAAACCAATGAGAACGAAAATCTTGAGACTTCCTATCGTTCCAGGACTGCTAATATTGATCGGAGTTATCAGCCTCGGTTCGCTCTTCTGCATCACTGTCCCGAAAGCGGTGGTTAGCACTTATGCGACTCCATCAATTTTGAGTGCAATTGTTCGGGAGATTCTACTCGACTATACGACGACTACAGTCAGTTGTACTGGAGTTGTCCCAATGTGCTTTGTGCGAGTTTCACCTTATACTTACACGGAAACATGGAGCGGACAAACAACGCCTCTATTACCCGAAACCGCAACCACGACTACTCACGTGGCATACGCCTTCAGCGGAGTACCCGGCGCCCTGACGGTCCTCTTCGCGCTGATTCTCCTCATAGTGGGCATTGTTCTTCTTGCGACGAATCACCGGCGAAGTGGGTAAGGTAGAGTG
>DATKOK010000142.1:0-3125 GCA_035524675.1 Candidatus Methylomirabilota bacterium
TACAGCTCACGTACTCCTAGACAGCACACTAGGGTTTGAAGACGTCCATAGAATTGTGTTCGAGATTGAACGCGAAATCCGAAAGAGCGTACAACGATCTGCCAGAATTACAGTCCAAACCGAACCAGCTGGGCACACACGTCATAAAATGGCAGCCCGCGTGGCACAAATTGCCGAGAAGATCGCTGGCTCCAGAGGTGTGCATAATGTGCATCTTCAGAAGATTGCTGGGAAATGGGCAGTCGACCTTAGAGTCGAGGTCAGTGCCAACATTACGGTGAAACAGGCACACAACGTCTCGACCCAAATAGAACATGAGTTAAGAACTGCGATCCCGGATTTGGGCGAAATCACGATTCATCTAGAATCCGCATCAGACCTCATTGCCAGCGAGCTCGAGGGTCGTGGAAGCGAATTGAAATGGATTGTTGTACACGCTGCTAAGCGCTTTCCCGAGATAAAGGCGATCCACGCCCTTCACATCAGGAAGACAGGAGAGAATTACTCGCTGGCTCTAAAATGCAAGTTTGACTCGAACATGAATATCAAGCTGGCACATGAAATCTCACTAAAGTTCGCAACCGCCATCAAGAACGCTTATCCTAATGTAGACCGCATTGACATACAGGAAGAGCCTGCATAATCCGGATTCATATCTGAAAAAGCATCATAACCGCTATATCCGCCGCGCTGGGCGCGACTGCTCAATCGTAGCTATGAGGCGAACGCAGGACGCCCGATCCAACCACTGTTGACGTTCAAGTCAAGAGTGACTATTGGTCAATAACTGCGGAAAAGCTGTGCAGTAATCTCGGCACAACCCCTAACGGGCTATCAGAGGCCGAAGCAAAACGACGCCTGGCGTCTTTTAGTTACAACGAATTGCCGACGACGCAATTTAGCGGCATAAAGATACTTCTCCGACAATTCAAAAATCCACTGTTTTTCATCTTGCTAGTAGCAGCTATCGTATCTGGATTCTTCGAAATTGATCAATCAATAGTAATCATCGTGATTATTTTGCTCAGCGTGGTCCTTGGTTTCTTCAACGAATACAAAGCTGAGAAGATAATCGATGATCTGAGACAAAGCGTTTCGTTGAAGGCGGTTGTTACAAGGGACGGCAAAGCAAGCGAGATCAACTCAAGACTCCTAGTTCCAGGAGATTTCGTTTCCGTTTACGTTGGCGACATTGTTCCAGCCGATGCCCGAATCCTCGAGTGCAAGGATCTGGAAGTAAACGAAGGAACTTTGACTGGCGAATCGTTTCCGGTAGAGAAGAATTATGGTGTGATCGATCTACAGCGTCCGATACCCCAAGACCTGACGAATTGTCTCTTCATGGGAACCGTTGTCCTACATGGAAGCGGCCGCGGATTGGTAGTGTCCACCGGAAAACGCACGGAGTTCGGCGCTGTCTCTCACTCCCTTGCAAGAGCTCGACCTGAAACTGAGTTTCAAAGAGGAGTTCGGAAATACGGGAACATGCTCATCACGTTAACACTCGCGCTGGTTATCGCCATATTTGTTCTGAACGCCCTCGTTGGTCGCCGTATAATAGACTCACTTCTCTTCTCTCTCGCAGTAGCAGTCGGCTTGGTTCCCGAGCTTATGCCAGCAATCGTGACAATTAGCCTGTCGCATGCAGCACGAGAGATGGCGAAGAAGAAAGTCATAGTGAAACGGCAAGTCTCCATTGAAGATTTCGGGAACATGGATGTGCTATGCACCGACAAGACAGGGACACTTACCAGCGGGAGGATCGCTTTGAAAAGCTACCTCCCGTTTGGCGACGATGCTCAATTACTGGAATATTCACTTCTGTGTAACTCAGCCATTGTGGGCGACAAGGTAACTGGAAATCCAATGGATACGGCAATATGGGAATACGCGATCGAAAACAACCTGCAGCACATCATCGACAGTTACACAAGCATTGACGAAGTACCGTTCGACTATCAACGAAGGATGATGTCGAAGATCGTTCAAGGAAGCGGGCAAAATAGACTTATCACGAAAGGCGCCCCAGAATCAGTGATTCCCAAATGCGATTATGTCTCTGTTTCTGGATCTAACGGATCAGATAGCGAAGGCGAAACGATAGATCACTTCCGACGAGTTTTGGAAAAAGAACTCATCGAAAACTCGAAAGCAGGATATCGTACCCTAGCAGTTGCATATCGCACCATCGAATCTAAACAAAGTTATTCCGTTGAGGACGAAAAATCACTCACCCTTCTAGGGTTTCTGGTGTTCACGGACCCACCGAAGAACGATGCCCGTCTCGCACTCGACCGGTTAAAGGCCCTGGGTGTTGACGTGAAGATACTTACCGGAGACAACGAGCTCGTTGCCGCGAAGATCTGCGAAGATCTATCTCTAGAATCGAAAAAGACATTCCGCGGAAGCGATTTGACGGCGATGAGTTCACCAGAACTCAGAGAAGCTGCAGAATCAGCAACAATATTCGCTCGAATTACCCCTGAGCAGAAATTGGATATTATAAAAGCATTGAAAGCAGACAAGCATGTAGTCGGTTTCATGGGCGATGGCGTGAATGATGCGCCAGCGCTATTCGAAGCGGACGTAGGCATTTCCGTAGAGTCAGCAACCGATGTGTCAAAGGACGCAGCCGACATCGTTCTCCTCGGCAAGGACCTCGTGGTTCTAGCGGACGGTATCGAAGAAGGCCGAAAGATTTTCGGAAACACGACCAAATATATACTAATGGGGACAAGTTCGAATTTCGGAAACATGTTCAGCGCTGCAGCAGCGTCACTGTTTCTTCCATTCCTACCCATGCTGCCAATGCAGATCCTTTTCATGAATCTGTTCTATGACGTGGCGAACATGACACTGCCAACTGACAGTGTCGACACGGAAGTAACGGAGCTTCCTCGACGGTGGGATATCAACTTCGTAAGAAATTTCACGCTATTCTTCGGACCGTTCAGCTCTCTATACGACTTTCTTACGTATGGTATAATGCTCTTCATATTCCAAGCGCCAGCGGCCCTCTTCCAGAGCGGATGGTTTGTTGAATCATTCTGGACAGAGGTACTGGTCATCTTCGTAATTCGAACTAGGCGAATCCCATTCGTAACCAGCCGTCCGGGAAAATGGCT
>DATKOK010000143.1:0-24832 GCA_035524675.1 Candidatus Methylomirabilota bacterium
CGTGTAACCTAATGAGATGAAGAATGACAGAGTGAAAATCCATGCGAATATTCTGAAGTTCTGATAGAACAACCGGGCTATTGTAGGCGACACCTTGAGCAGCTTGGCTGTAGTCTTAGCCTTAACACGTTGTTCGAACTCCATATCACAGGGACTAAGCATTAGAGTCTTCGTGAAGCATTTGAAGGCCTGTTTTGCGAGTGGACGATACTTGGCAGAACCTAAACTCATAATCGAGAACACAAAGAGTGCGACTAAGCAGAGAGGCATTCATGGACACTCTGAAATTATGCACCTCACGTCGTGATACTAGATAAAGCTGGTTGGTGAATTCTATGACGCGATCTGAGTGTACGATTCGGTTACATGAGCAAGCCAAGTGCGCACAAGTGAAACAAGTGAGCTTACTCGAAATAGAGCAGAAGAGAACCTGTCAATACCATCAGACTCGACAGCCAAGAGAAAGATAGCAACAATAACATGCCACCAATCGCGCCAACGAAAATCGTATTGCTAGTATAATGAAGCCTTAATCTAAGGGCGGAAAAGATAGATGAAACTCCGCCAACCAATCCGAGCAAACTCCATAAAACCATAACACTGGGCATCATGTCTAACCCAACTTGTGGGTAGCCGAACATGTAATACTTGTTCATCATCATTCCGCCGTACTGCCATACCACCCCGTAGCCGTATCCGAGAAGACCAACCATGAAAGGAACCAAAGTCAACGAGATCACTGAAATCAAGACACCGAGAATCCCACCAAACAAAATTAGATTTCTCGCGAACCGACGATGAGAACTCAAAGAATCTTCCCTGATCTCTTATCGCTTGACCTGATCCTCAATACTACTCGCAAACTAGAGCAACCGACCTTCTTTTAAGCGATCTTAATTACTCCTAAAATAGATCATGCGCCTTGTTTGGGAACGAGGATTGATTTTGCTCTGTGTACAAACGTGAACTAGATTAACCCGACAATATTCCTTTTCAGACAACGGGATGTGTCAACACTGAAGGTTGTGATTTTCGGCGCGGGACTTATGGGATCAACAATTGCGCGTGATCTGGTTAATTCAAGAGAAGTCGAGAATGTAACTCTTTGCGATGTAGATATTTCGCGTCTAAGGATAGCGAGACGAGCAGAAACCTCACCGAAGCTTAAACTGAGAAAACATGACGTCCGGCATCGAACTCAAACTATTGAACTTCTCCGACGACACGACGTTGGTGTTGGCGCACTACCACATAACCTGTGCGAGTATCCGATTAGGGCTACGCTAACGGCAGCCGTGAACTACGTCGACTTGATCTATGGTTGGCGCTACGAACGGAGTACGATAGATCTCACGGCAAAGAGAAGAGGAATAGCGATTATACCTGCCTGCGGCCTAGCACCGGGGTTATCAAATGTCCTCGCATGGTCAGCGGTCGAGCGCCTTGATACCGTGCATGAAGTTCACATAAAAACCGGAGGAATCCCGGAACAACCAAGACCC
Source organism: Candidatus Methylomirabilota bacterium (assembly GCA_035524675.1). Classification (GTDB taxonomy): domain Archaea; phylum Thermoproteota; class Bathyarchaeia; order 40CM-2-53-6; family 40CM-2-53-6; genus FEN-987. The sequence goes on from DATKOK010000143.1 coordinate 1,503, forward strand.
CCGCTAAATTACCGAATTGTCTTCTCCTTCGAAGCGGTTCTTGAAGAGTATTTGCGCAAGGCTAGAATCGTGAGGAATGGGCGGATTATGGACGTCGAAGCTCTTTCGGGGTTGGAGGCGATTACCTTTCAGCAACCTGTAGGGCGCTGTGAGTGCTTCTACACAGACGGCCTATCTACCCTCGTTCAAACAATACGGCATGTCAAGGAGATGGATGAGAAGACTATACGTTGGCCGGGACACGTCGCACAAATCCGCACTCTGATCGAATGTGGATTACTTGAACAGAAACCGATAACCATCAACAACCACAAAATAATTCCGCGCAAGTTCACCGGGCAAGTGCTGTCAGAACGTCTTTCATTAGCGAACGAGAAGGATTTGACACTCCTACGAGTCGATGTGACAGGAAAGAAAGCAGGAAACATCGTGCACCATCGATCAGAGATGATCGACCATTATGATTCACGGAAGAAGATCACGTCGATGGCACGAACAACATCATATCCATGCGTAGCTGCCGCAATATTACTGGGAACTAATCGAATTGAAGCTACAGGAGTCGTTCCTTCAGAAATCGCTTTTGACCCTGAATGCCGAGCCTGGTTACTTTCCTACCTTGCCAGTCATGGAATCAGAATACGATCAAACTGAACGTGGATGACACGATCATCAATCTATCCAGTTTTAGAGAAGCCTATGCAATATTGCTTACCAGAAGAGAAAGTATCGACCTGCGTTTATATCGTCACCCACACATCACCGTCTCGGCTGAAAAAAGTAGGCTAGAGATGATGGTCGACTTGCAAGCTGTATCACAAAAAGATACTGTGGACAGCATCATGACTGGATGGGTTGTGAATATCCCTCAGTCGGATACTCTTCTGCAAGCTCGAGACATCATGTCCCAACGTGGTGTTTCACAACTTGTCGTTGTCGACGAGAAGACGCGCCCTGTAGGGTTGATATCTAAGAGAGACGTGGCACGGTTTTTGATGGAAGATTCCACGAATAGAAGTCTTGAAGAAATATCTGTTTCAGAAGCTTCCTCGAAATCCACACCAGAAATCCGTCAGGACTTACCCATCTTTAATGCTGCACGCCTTTTCGACGTAGAGAACCTGACGTGCGCAATTGTGACAAATGAACACCCGTTCATCGGCATAGTGACCGAGACAGATCTATGTAGTTATTTTTCGCGAAGAATACCTAACGCGTTCAAAGTCAGCGAATTCATGACAAGCGATTTCATTTTCGCAAAGACCAGCTACCCCGTCGTCCACGTGGCCCAAGCGATAGTGTTCAAGCAACCGAGTGTGCCAGTAATTGATGAGGAATTAGTTGGAATTCTGACGCTCTCCGATCTCCTCTCAATTGGACAGAAGAAGACTGACTCTATTCAGCCTCATCTGACGCTTGGGTCCGGCAGAAAGGAAGTCGCTATGCTTACGACACGTGAATTGATGACGCGAAATCCGATCTCAGTAAGGCAAGACGATGACCTAGCTCAAGCAGCGCAGACGATCATAAGGAAGGGAATTGGGAGTTTGCCAGTCCTAGATAGTGCTGGAACGGTTGTAGGGTTGCTCAGCAAACACGACATTGTTAGGGCCCTAGGCAGAGTAGGCAAACCTCTCGATATAGACTGACGCACCGACAACTGCAGATTAGTCCTTGTGAGCAAGGACGCGAGGAGATGAGTAAGGCATGAACTTGATTGATTTCGTTCTAACAGTCATAGCCGTCACAGCATCAGGTGCTCTAGCACCTGGCCCCCTCACTTTCGCGCTTCTTATGCATGGTTCCAAAGAAGGAGCAAGATCCGGTTTCCTCTTCGCGATAGGACACACCCTTGTCGAGTTTCCTCTAGTTCTTGCACTCGCCTTTGGTGTGCTAGCTGCCACTAGCCAACCTTTCGTAAAATCACTTATCGGGATTTTGGGGGGAGCAGGATTGGTCGCCTTCGGAACATTTCAGATTTTCGAAACTGCGACACGCGGAAGCTCCAATCAAACTCCGCGAAGAAGGAGTCTTCCCGCTGGCTCGCTAATGCTGGGTCTCGCGCTAACAGGCTTGAACCCATACTTCATTCTGTGGTGGTTAACCATCGGCTCCGTGCTCATAATGCAGGCGTTAGCCTTCGGCGCTTTGCTTGGGGTGATATTGATGTATATCTCACACGTGTGGATGGATTATGCTTTCCTTACAGGCCTGGCTCATTTTGCTAGGAAGGGCGTGAAGATCTTCGGGTCAAAATATTACAGAGGTTCTCTCATTGCGTTCGGTATCATTCTGATCTGTTATGGGATCATGTTTGTTTTGGCTGCGTTCTGACTAGGTTCAGATTCAAGTAAGTCAACTAGATTTAAGAGATCGTTTATCGATCCGAGAACGTAGTCAGGTTCGGTTTCTAACAATCGTTGTAAATGTGATGGCCCAGTACTCACTGCTACGGAACGCAACCCTACAGCCTTTGCCGCAATTATATCCATCACTCCGTCTCCAACGAGGATTGCTTCTTCAACTTCTGCTTTCAGTTCTGCAAGCACTTGGATTATTGGTGCAGCATTAGGTTTCATTTCCTGACAATCATCTCGCGTCACAATAGCCTCAAAGAGAGTTCTTATGCCGCAGCGATCCAACGTGAGGTTTGTGCCCGCACGGCCGTTATTCGTGACTAAACCAAGTTTGATGTGACGATTGTTCAGTTCACGTAATGTCTCTTCGACGCCTGGAAAAAGCGTCACTTCTCGAGCGGCTTTGATCTCCATATCTTCAAGGCGTCCGTAGAGTCTTTGCCGGAGTGTCTCGTAAGTCTGTGCGTCGGCTGTTGCCTTTACTTTCTGCAGAATATAATAGAGGTATAATTGCTCCGTCATTTCCGGTGTGCGCAAATTCATCTTCTCAACTTCAGCTAGAGCCGCCTTTCGCATTCCAACGTAATCGATGTTGAACCGCGTGATTGTTCCGTCCATATCGAAGATAACGGCTCTTGGTTTCATCTCAAACTCTTCCGAGTACTCTTAGGCTACAACTAATAGTTTGATATGTCGCATGATTATACATAACTCAACTTACAAGGAACCAACAGTAATCGCTCAGAAGAGCCAAGTCGGAACTTACTATTTCGTTAACTCCACGATATCAGACTATTTTGCGATAACGCCTAGCTAGCTTGTTACCGAGGCAAATGGTGCCTGGGCCTACTTAACGTGAGATTCGCGCAATGAACGCAAATAAGGCATCGTTGAACGTGGTTCTTCCTCACGTTAATTTACATATGTATGCTTAATTTAGAGCAGATTTAATTCGCGGGTTAGTGGCTGCTCTAAAAAGGTGCAGATCTATGTGTCAATGTGGATGCTGTTACCCGCAGTACCCCTACTACTCTCCCTATCAGTATGCCTACTACCCGACCTACACGTATCCTCTAATGGCCAGCAATTATGCATGCTACGGACTTCCGCTGGGTTATGTATACACTAGTCCAACACCCCTCGCTACGGCAACTGTCGGATGCCAACGCGGAGAATACCATGTCGGCAACTGTCTAATGATCTGTCAGTGATGGGGTACTCCCCATTTTCCGTTTCTTTTCGAGATTCATTCTATAAGCTAAGTCGAGTTGTGTATATTCGAAGCGAGATTGCACTTCAGAGATCAGCCGCAGTGCCTGAATGCTAAACTCTTGCTGGCTGGGATGGCGCTAAATTCTCTGCCCCTTGGCTTCACTCTTGTCGTCTTGCCAATTTACTTAAGTTACATCGGTTTCTCCGCGGAGGCAATTGGCGGCATCACTTCAGCATCATCTATCGCTAACACCGTCGCGCTAGTACCATTCGCAATCCTGGCCGACCGATACGGCCGCAAAATCTTCGTCATATCCGGATTCTCCATCTCAGCATTGGCGTTTGTCCTCTTTGGATTCACCCGTGAATTCAACCTGCTCCTTCTGGCGAGTGCCATAGGCGGCGTGATGTTCGCAGGAGGATTCAGCGCTGCGGTCTGGACGCCCGCCTGGACTGCGTTACTGGCGGAGAAAGCAGGGACAACGGGCAGAACAACTACATTCGCTTGGGCACAGGGGATGTGGACGATCGCATTAACTGCTGGTTCTTTGCTGAGCGTTCTGCCTGCCACATTTCAAAATGCTTTCAGGATTGATATGGCAACATCATTTCAGTACACCTTCCTTGTGTTCGCAGGAATAGCGTTCATTTCGGGAATAGTAGTACTACCAGTATTAGATGACACTGCCCATTCCGGGATTCAGCGGGACAAGTCCTCCTTGAATTTGGTTTCGATGAACTCATTCAAGCACATTTCAAAATTCTCGTTCACTCTTGGATTGGTCGGACTTGCAACAGGCCTTTCCGTACAACTTCTGTCGTTGTGGTTCAATAAAGTGTACAAAGTTGACGCCGGTACACTAGGACCATGGTTTGCAGCGGCAGAAGTTACGTCGCTCGTAGTTGTTCCGATCATCCCAAGACTGACAAGAGTTCTCGGAACATCAAGAACTGCTTTCGCCTCACAAGCCTTATCTGCGATTTTTCTTTCCTTAATGGTGCTTGCTCCTTCTTATGAGATTGCAGGGACCCTCTACATTATCAGAAACTTTTTGATGAATATTTCATGGCCGGTTCAACAGTCATATCTCATGGGGACGGTGCCATCAAACGAAAGAGCCTCCGCCTCAGCCATAACATCAATGATATGGGGTGTGGGAAATTCAATCGGCCCCTTGCTTGCAGGTGTTTTTCTAGCTAGTGAGAGTTATCTTTCAATCTCCATGCCGATATTTCTAGGCGGTCTAGTTTACTTGATCTCCGCGCTTGCATTCTATCTGTTTTTCCGCCGTATCCAGCCGCCTGAAGAGGATACTAGCTAGGATCGAGAGGCTGCGAGCGTCTTGCCGTTCCACTCGAATCCTAAGGGTTTTAATTCTTGGAAGAACCGGTCGAGGTTCTCTTTTGGCTCATGAAATCGATCAAGCACTTCCCTAGTTACATAACTCAAGAACGAAGCAAAGAGAGTTCTGTCTTCGACATATAGTCTGTCTAAGAAAAGGCAAAGCCGGTCCAGTTCATAATCTCCTGTGACAACGTCCGCGTAGACCTTATCCCATACTGCTTCAAGGTTGAATTTGCGAACGGCCTCTCGCATGTACGGAAAAAGGTCAGTGAAGTATTCACGAAGCATTCCTTGCGATCGGAAGATCGCTTGCACTAGTCTTCGTATTCCGAGGTTGACATCTGGAATTCCGCTCATGAGCTAATCCCCAAAACGGATTTCAACTTACGTTATAGAGCTAAGTATAAAGTTCCCTTACTAAGCTCTCGATCTGATCTCTTACGCGGCTAGGGCTCATCACTCCGTCCTCGGTTATGATCGAGGTGATGCAATCAGCTGGAGTAAGGTCGAATGTCTCGTTGAGACTAATAGGAGTACCCAGAAAGTGCATGCAATCGAGTTTAGATCGCTCGGCAGCCACGTACACCGGAATCAGAGACTGCCGAGCAGTTCGGGCAATATTTGCAGTGCCGGCTTTATTGATAATAGAGCCATCCGTAAGAACACTATCGGCGCCTAAAACAACCGCGTCGAATTCTAGCGGAAAAGCACAAGTCGTTGTGTCAGGCAAGACGGTTGAATTCAATCCTAGCTCTATCAGGTCACGAGACAGGGTTTTGCCTTCAAATGCTGGTCCTGATTCTGTCACGTAAACGTGTAATTCGCGGTTAGAGCACTGTTGAATTGCTCGTTTTACTGTGCTGCTGTAGCTGTGAGTGAGAATTCGCTTTTTTTGAATTATCATGTCGCGTAGATTTCTGGACACTTGGTCTGCTGCACTTTCGTTCTTTGTTAGTGCTTCTCGTGCCATCTGTTCGATCAGTTTTCTGTATTCCGTAACTGATTTTGAGGTTTGGCGAGCTGAATCAATGTTATGAAGCAGTCTCGCCGTAGTGTTTCTGATCGATGCCATATTGGGTTGTACATGTCGCATTTTTGTCGCGACGATAAGTATGTCTCTGAAGAGGTCATTGTTGGTTTTGGCAGTCGAATCGCGGACTGCGGTATGTATTGCCTCTACGGCTTTTCTTCCAAGGTAACTTGCTCCACTGGTTCTATCGTGGGCTACTTCGTCTACTATGGCAACAGCTCCCGATAAGTTCGTGGGAGGACTTGAAAGGTCCCAACGAACTCTATCGAACGCTTCTCTTAGACTCAATACTGTATCAAAATTCGCGAGTTTGTCAGGCTCTACCCATTTATACTCTGAATTTTCCCAATTAACTCTAATTGCTGACTTAAGGGCAGCAAAAAGAAATGGATGCACGATCCATACGGTATCCTTGTCTTGGTCGTACACTCGCAAGAGTTCGCCTGTCCGGACTAGCGTTATGTCCTTCGAAGTTAGAGCAGTTTCTTCGCTTATCTCAATCCGTGATCTTTGGTGGGGAGCCTCATTCTCCTCTAGGGAACCGCTTACCGCTCCCCACTTTCCCTTGTACGTACCGACATGATTGCTCCTACGTAAGAGTAAGATGAGCTGGTCTCTTTGTAGAAATGAAGTTACAACGTGCTTGTATTCCATAGTTGGTTTGTCATCTTACGGATTGTGTACACGATCGACTTGAGCAGGAGCTGTTCTGAGTCGAGCCCAGAGACTGGAGGCTGCTGCCTGTGATATTCTTTGAGCCTGCTGTTCATCGAATGTTACAAGTCGCTTCCCTCTGACGATTTGTTTTCCCTCCACGAAAACGTGCTCTACGTCATCAGCATCTACCGTGTTGATGATATGGCCTACGACCGTGTCTGAAGCTAGCGGTGTTGGTAGAACATTCGGCTTGATCAGAATGATGTCGGCTTTTTTGCCGACCTCTATCGAGCCAACGTCTTTCTGCATTCCATAGAGCTTTGCGCCATTGATAGTTGCCATTTCAAGAATAGTATATGAATCAATGGCGTTGGGATCTTTACTGTTTAAACGATGAAGTAGGAAGGCTGTTCTCATATTCTCGAACATGTCGAAAACGTAGCCGTCGTTTCCCAACCCAACTGTGATTTTCTGCGCGATCATTTGTTGAACGGGTGAAACACCTACAGCATTCAGCATGTTACTCATTGGATTGTGAGCAACCCCTGTATTGGTTTTCGCGATGAGGTCAATTTCTTTAGAATTCAGGTGTACGCAATGTGCCAATATGACGTTTGATCCTAGTAATCCCACGTCTGATAGTCTTTCTATGGTCCTTTTGCCGTAGTTCTCCATATTATGGTGTAAATCTACTAATCCCTCGGAAGCATGTATAGTAATCGGAGAATGAAATCTTTCAGCAGTCTTCTTAACTTCGCGAATTAGTTCGTCAGATACCGTGAATGAGGCATGGATGCTGAACAGCGCCTTCGTCTTGGAGTCGGGTTTCTTTGAAATCATCTCTGCAAAACGAGCGTTCTCCTTCAGACCATTCAATCCCTCATCCTTTGAATGTCGTTCCGTTGCCTCGAATGAGATGAAACCGCGTACTCCAATGTTTTCGACAGCTTCTGATATTTTATCAAGAACTCTAGGGATCGAGTTCGGACCAGAATAAGTATCCGCGAACATTGTTACGCCAGACTTCGCGAATTCCACAGAGGCGACAAGCGCGCTCGCGTACGCGTCTTCATAGTTCATGGCCTCGTCAACGGGCCACCATATTCGCTGTAAGATTTGTGTGAAATCTGAGGGGGGCGTAACGGATAGCGATGCGCCTCTTAGAAGTATTCCATAGAGATGTGAATGGCTGCATACTAAACCGGGCATTACAATTTGACCCGTAGCATCCACAGACTCAACGTTAGAATACCGTTGTTGGAGATCCTCAGTTCTTCCGATTTCGACTATTCGACCGTCGTCAATTGCTAGAGAGTGTCGTTCAAGAATTCGACGATTGGAGTCCATTGTTACAATAATGCCGTTATTGATTAGCCGATCAACCAAGCTTATCCCATGTTAGGACAGTACCATCGAATATTCAAATTATCGGAACCGCTTCCGACCTTATAGCTCGCAATCCGCTTGTGTCGAGTATGGCATGGCCCACTTGCCAGATTTCTTAGACTTATCCTGATGGTTCACCCGATAGCAAATGGTTATTGTCCAAGCGATCAAACTTCTTCTAAGAAGCAACGAACATGAGCGAGGAAGGTTCAAATGACGACACTCATAGAAAACGCTAGAATCTTCGTCAACGGGTTTTGGGTCAGAGCGAACCTAGTCATCGAATCGGGAAAGATAGAATCAGTTGGTAAGAGAAAGATTACTCGATTCGACGAAAAGATCGATGCTAGAACCGGTTTTGTCCTGCCTGGCCTCGTTGATGCTCACGCACATTTACATGATCCAAAGTTCACCAATCGTGAGGATTTCACAAGTGGTACGGCTGCAGCCGCAGCAGGAGGTGTTACAACAGTAGTCGAAATGGTTCTCTCCTCACCTATTGACACCCCCGAAAGAGTGAAAACTAAGATCAGCTTGGGCAAGAGGAAGTCTCTTATCGATTTTTCTTTGCATGCAGGAATGATGAATCGCGGAAATATGGTGCATATCGGGAAAATCGCTAAGATGGGTGTCAGATCTTTCAAGACGTTCATGTGCAAACCATACTATGTCAACGATCATACACTGATGACATTGATGCGTGAAACAAACGCGCAAAAATCGATTCTGAACGTGCACGCTGAAGATGAAGAATTGGCTAATGAGAACTTGCAGAGACTCATGAATAAAGGGAGGAAGGACCCATTAGCACACTTAGAATGGAAACCTAACATCGTGGAAGAACGCGCCATTAAGAAAGTTATTCGCTGGGCAGAGGATTTGAAGGCGCGGCTTCACATTTCACACATATCAACTGCTGAAGCCGTTGGCATGGTTAGGAGAGCGAAGGGCAAACGCGTGAACGTAACGGTGGAAACTTGTCCTCATTATCTCACCCTCACTGGAAAGGACATGAGGAAGCTAGGTCCATATTTGAAGATGAATCCGTCACTCAAGACAGGCCGCGATTTGATTGCTCTTTGGAGCGGCTTACGTGATGGCACGGTCGACCTGGTGACTTCAGAGCACGCCCCCGGAGAACGCTCCGAGAAGGAGATTGGGTGGAGAGATATTTGGAAAGCGTGGGGAGGTGTACCGACGATTGAGACTATGCTACCGGTCCTTCTAAGCGAGGGAGTAAACAAAGGCCGGATTAGCATGGCAAGGCTCCAGCAAGTTATCTGTGAAAAGCCGGCAAGAGTCTTCGGGCTCTATCCGAAGAAAGGTACGATCCGAAAAGGGTCAGATGCTGACCTCGTCATAGTTGACATGAAAAAGAAACGTACGGTTCGAGGCAGCGAGCTTCACTACAAAGTTGGCTGGACGCCATATGAAGGTTGGAGGCTGCAGGGATGGCCGAGGATGACCCTACGCAGAGGATCGGTAATCTTCGAAGAAGGACAAATCTTAGCAAAGCCTGGCGAAGCAAGGTTCCTGCCAATGTTCCAATGAGAGACGTCCTATGATAACGCTCATAGTATTAGCAGCTGGCAAGTCAACACGGATGGAAGGACAAAACAAGCTCCTGGCAGTTGTCCGAGGAAAGCCAATGATCAGAGGCGTAGTAGAGGCTGCGTTAGATTCGAAAGTCGACGAAACTATAGTCGTTTTGGGATGGGATGAGAGAAGGCTCAGAGAGGCCCTAGCGGGCATACCCTGCCGGCTCATCGTGAATAGAGGGTTTGAGAGAGGTCAGAGCTCGTCACTAAAAGCAGGGCTCGATGAAGTTGCCCCCGAAACTAGGGCAGTATTAATCTTGCCAGGGGACATAGCAGAGATAGATTCCAGGGCAATAGACAAAGTTGTTGACTCCTATATCTCGAATGGCGGAACTATACTGGTCGCAGCTCACAAAGGAAAGTTTGGTCATCCTATCCTCATAGATAGGAGGTTATTCAAGGAGATTGCTCAGATTGCTGAAGAGACTCACGGACTAAAGTCAGTGATTAAGAACCACGAGAACGAGATTAAACTAATTGAGACTGGCTCTGATAACGTCTTAAGAGATGTGGATACTCCCGAAGACCTGCGCCGCCTCACTTCGCGATAGCAAGTGACCATAGACACGCTCGCTTTCTAAACCAGCTTATTAGATCGATTGGAATTTCTTCTGCGGCAAATTGGGGAGATAGAAAATCGCAGATTTCATCCTGTTACTCTTGCTTGCCGTCGCTCCTGCAGCACTGTTACTGAAGTACGTACTAGTAAGAGACAAGTACAAACGCGAGCCAATGCGGTTAATTGGAATCACGTTCCTGCTTGGAGCGCTAGGCATCATTCCTGCCACCCTAATCGAACTGCTACTCGGGTTCAACAATATTCTCGCGACTGCGTTTCTTTCGGTCGCAGTTATCGAGGAAACTATGAAGTATCTTGCAGTCAGAGCTAAGGCGTACAATTCTTCGAACTTCAATGAAGTAATGGATGGGATAATATACGGTGTCGCGGCAGGCTTAGGATTCGCAACGGTAGAGAACATCTTCTACGTAATGGGTTTCGGAACCATCTCGACAGCTCTTATTCGTGCGTTTATGTCGGTTCCAAGTCATGCCGCTTATGGAGGAATCATGGGATTTTACCTCGGTACGGCCAAGACCTTCCGCTCGACGTCCAAGCAGCACGAAAGAAAACTGATTCTCGCGGGGTTAGCGATCGCGATCATACTCCATGGCATCTATGACACGATCGCTTTCACCTTGGAGGGATTGTCGGGTCTGGCTGGCCTATTCATCATGACAGCAATTAGTTGGGTCATTCTCTTACGGCTGATAAAGAAAGCACTCTCCTTATCGCCTATTCGCTGGGGCCTCACTAGCCCGTACCCTCTCACTCACCAAACTTATCCGAATCGATTCTGCACACAATGTGGATTTCAACGCGAGTCGGGATCGCGATTTTGCATAAATTGTGGTGTTCCACTTGACCAAGCCAATTAGCAGCAGTTATGTTGGTCTACCGAGTTTGAGATATTCTATGGACTGCTGATCGCCTATATCCGGTTATGATTCTTACATAACCCGTCAATTCCTTGTCCAGTTCAGTATCTCCAGTATCAACTAGTAACGGCCTGCCATGTAGTGAAACGACTTTTTGCTCTGTTGCAACGACGATTAGATTCTCCTTTCCAACTTTCCGTATCACACAAGGACTGATTTGCTGATTCCCCCTGCCCAGCAAGAATCCTTGACCACCCACGATACCTAACACAATTTTCGATGGAAACTGTTCGACCACGCTTAACAATTGCTTCTCGTTCGCGTCCTGTACGAGGACATGCCCCTCCCTGATTACGTCAACACCTAACAGCGCATATGGAAGTCCGAGGCGCTCCATGACTGATTTAGCAGTCATGCCCGGCCCCATAATGTATGCATATCTGTCTGAAATGGACTCGAGTATTTCTGCAGCGATAGCCTCTTCATCACCTTCTTCAACCGGAATGTAACTCTTGCCACTCTGGATAATATTCTGATCATAAGGGACCATGAGATATCCGAAGAGCTTCAAGCTTCCTTGAGCATCCCAATCCATGACTTCCATTTTCTTAGTTCCTGTCTGATCTTTCAAGAAACTTATGCAGAGCCGCCCGGCCAGCCTCGGATTAATAGCAAAGACACCCGAGTGCATCTTGACACCAGCTGGAATTCCGAGGACAGGAAATTCGTCACCAGCAACTCCGAGAATATCAAGCGCAGTGCCGTCCCCGCCCGTGAAGAGAATCAAGTCGGCTCCGCGTTCGATAAAATCCGTTGCAGCGCGTTTTGTGTCTTCAGCCGTCGTCTCCACTGGAATATGACCGAGTACCGTCGGGCGGTAACCACATTCAACCGCCTCGGTTTCCCCCATCAAATAGGGATAAGTCAACAGTGCAAAGTCGATATTGGCGCACGAAATTTCTTGGAGTGCTTCGACCGTCCTGTGCGAAGCTTGAGATACTCCACCATACGACTTGGCTTTTCGGCTTAATTCACCGTCTGATCCTTTAAGTCCTACGCGACCGCCTATTCCTGCAACAGGATTCACGACGAGCCCTATTCTCTTCATGCATTCATTTCACGCGGAAAGTAGAAGACAACGGTTCCAGATCAGGTTACTGGGGCCCTGAGAAGCGGTAACCTGATGGTTTTAGATGGTGACTGGGGGGAAGGGGGGATTAATCTGCTAACGCTTCTTCTTGGAGGTACTCAGTTGTTGTTTCAGCCATCGGTTAATGTTCCGATCGCTCGCGTTCTTTTGGAGCCATTGTTTGACAGCCTCTTCTATCGCTCCGCTGAGATCTCCTTTCTTTCCGCCAAACACTGTGACGACTGCGAGCCTGAGCTTTCGTTCTGTTTCATCACTGAGAACTATGTACATTCTACCCATGATCAGTCACCGCGCGTTGGATTGTTTTCCTTATAATGCTTATCCCCATACAATTCTATATAGAGATAAGCGGTTGAACTTCTTCGCAAGCTTGAACCCCTGTCAATGAAACTTCGTTTCTGTGCCAACAATACGCTCCAGTCGCATGTGTTAAATTATCGTTGGAATAAACCTCATTAGGTAATCCGATTTGGTCCTTGAACAAGAAATTCTTGACGAATTGAAAAAAATCAGAGAACTAATGTCCCCAAAACCTCCTCCACCACCTCCGAAAGGAGTTTGGGCCGAGTTCATCGATTTCATCGGCAAGGCTGGCGTTATAGGGTTGGCAGTCGGCTTCATTATGGGAACCTACATTGGCAAAGTTGTTTCGGCTCTGGTTGGCGACATTATCATGCCAATACCTGGCGCATTCGTGGGAGGCGGAGACTGGCGCAAAGCGATATTCTCGTTGCCAATAGGTAATGGTATGAATTTCGCAGTCGGCGACTTTGTCGGTGTGATCGTGGACTTTCTAATCGTTTCAGTTGTGATTTTCGTGATCGTCAAGTACGCGAAAAAAGCTGGCATGAAGTAGGCTTCTTTGATACGTTAACGCTCGAATAGGCACTTGTCCCCGGCTGAATTCAGCTAGGTTTACTCCTGAGCTTTATGCCGGGACCGATCAGTTCGATCCATATTCCATCAGGATCTTTCACGTAAGCTAAGGTCTCATTCACATCGCCAAAAGGATTAGCGGCAGGCTTGGCACCACGCCTCACCAATAGGTCGAACCATTTCACCGCATCATCAACTATGAACCCGATGTGATCGAGTTCACTTCCATTTCGATACTTCTCATAAAACTTGCTTCCTTTGGGATACCAATTTAGTTCCAACATTTGACGAGTCTTTGGATCCATTAGGTGCACCCATTTGCCTCTATGTGACATGGTGCCTCGACGTTTGATTCGGAGCCCAAGATAACGATAGAACTTCAATGACCGCGAAAGATCACGAACCTGGATCCCTGAATAATACAACCGAATTTGTTTCCTGGCCATGCACCGGAGATTGCTTGAAACCAAATATGGGTTTACTGGTACCTGCACGCTGTTTCTAACGCAACAGTCGGGCTATGCTAAGACAAGAAGACCTTTAGCGTCTCTTGCGAGGAACTTGAGTTGACATTTAGAGCAAACGAAACCGATAGTTGTGCCACCAGAATCATACACTTCTAGAACAGGCTCCCGACAAACGGCGCACAACAGAGCTTCGTTCCGTTCTACAGGCATTGAAACCTGCCCAGCTATCATATGGGGATTCAAAGTATTAGGTATTGTGAATTTGCGGCATTTGGAATATGAATTTTGACATGTTGATGTCAATGACTATTTAGGCGTACCCCGCTCTCTACAGGAAGGATTCGGAGACTCGACGCTCAAGGCATTCATATACGGGTTGGGCTTCAGAACGGGCGATGCTTGTTGAATTTCAAGACGGTAATATCCTCTAGCCTGATTCTTGGGCTTCAACTTATCCTTCTTAGTTCGATGGTGTCAGGAGCACGCTGTCAGATTAGTGGAGTTTCATACAACTATCCCGGCGAGGCTTTGCCCAGTCAACAAATTCAAGTGCAGACCACTGTTCTCGGCTCTTGTGCTTCGAACGGCGAAGACTACTACGCAGTGAGGGTTGATTTGGTAGATTTGCAATCAAGCTACATCATATCCTCGAGCGACACTCCAATCGGGCACAATGCCACCGACTTTAACGTAACAGCCGTCAATCCTGTTACGACGCCAGCCTCCAATATGACTTGGCCTTTACAGATCCACGTTTACGTTATACGAGCCGGTGGAACAAACGGCGTGTACCTGCTCGATTATCAGACGATGAGTAACGCAACCATCCAAGTTGGCGCCACACCTATGCCAGAATCTCAGTTCAGTTCGATGTTCATCGTAACTAGTTTGGTACTTGCAATTTTGGTTCTATCTCGCCGTCGGTCTCGTGGAAGAATTTGATGAATCGCTCTCTGCTTGGTGTGATTGCGTTACTTGTTATCGCGGCCAGTATTCTTCCTGGAACCGTGAATAGTGCTAGAGTTCAGCAATCTGGACCTACGCTGACCGTTACTCCGCCTTCTATTGTCATCAAGGTGGGTGACAGCGCTAACGTAAGCGTACAACTCACAGCTTCATCTTCAAGTTTCAGCAACGTCTGTTTCGGCGTCGAAGATTTCCCGACTTCAGGATTCGTTACAGTTTTCAACCCGCCATGCGTGAGTGCTCAAACCAAAAGTCCAGCGTTGCTTACTGTGGAAGCGACTCCTGCAGCAGCGCCTCAGAGCTTCACCGCGTATGTCGTGGCAACTGCTGGCAACTGGACTGAAAGAGCATCAATTAACGTGACCGTGGAACCTGCGATGCCTGCGTGGATTCCCTGGTCAATCATTCTCGTCTTTATTCTCATATTGCTGATCCCAATGATTGTTAAGAGAAAGCAGAAAAAACAATAACTACCTAGTTCGGAGGCACCAAGTCGACGAATTGAAATCCATCTCTCATAACTCTCTCTCCAACGTTCACTTCTATTCGATTTCTAAATATCGGTCCATCAAATACAAAGGTGTGAAACTCACCATTCTCACCACATGGATCAACATTCGAAGGAATCTCCCTTAGGAAGGCTTCGTCAAAGAAGCGACCAGCAAACTTTGGCTCAAGCTTCCTTGGATCCACACATGTGATGATCGCCTTAAAGCCGAGCTGAATGATGGTTTCTGCGAGATCTCTAGTATCCTCTCTCCAGAGCGGAAACACCGGAGTGACACCAATTTGACCTAGCTTCTCCTCGCGGTATCTTCGTATGTCCTCGAGGAACAGGTCACCGAAAACTACGTGCGAGACCCCTCTTGATTTGTAGTTTCGGAGTATATCACCCATTTTCTGCTCGTAGACCTCGTTCGGGCAGGGATATGGTATTCTGACCTTCTCTAAGACGCGGCCTATGGAATTGGCTTGCTGAACCAGTAGTTCTTCTCTGACTCCGTGCATTGATACCCTTTGAAAAGTATCTGATATGGTTGTGAGAAGTGCGAGGATTTCGAAATCATTCGAGTTCACTATTCGATGTAGGGCCATTGCACTATCTTTGCCTGACGACCAAGAGACGAGAGCCTTAGGTCTCCCGCAAATGTTCTCTGCCATTCTCATATCTTGCCAGACATTGCGAAAATGGAATATATCTCGATCTGGACAGACCTGCTTCTGATCCGTCTCAATCGCTTTCCAGAACAGACTGGAAACTCTATAAAAGGACTACGTGTTTCGCAAAGCGATTCTATATGGAATGCTCATCATGTGGGAAACCAGTTGTAGCGGGCGATAGGTTCTGCACGAATTGCGGTTCAACAATTGATCCCATCCGAACGGGCCAAAATATTCAATCAACTGCTGGTACGGGCTTCACGGGAAGCGAATACATTATTGAACAAAAGATCCTGGCCATGCGCGATACGTTCGGGATAAAGGATAGGGATGGAAATCTCATAGCTTACGCGAAAAGGAAAATCGTCAGCTGGGGACCACAATTCTGGTTCGAATCTTCCGACGGCTCACGATTAGGCGAGATGCGTGGTAAAGTGCTGACTGTTAGACCGACCTTCGAGATCTATGATTCTCAAGGCCTCGTTGCAGTTGTTAAGAAGAAGATGCTGAAACTCCTTGGCTCGGAATGGTGGCTTGAAGATAACTCTGGAATTGCGATTGCAAGGATCAAAGGAAATATAGCCGAACATGACTTCATTATCCAATCATCGTCCGGTTCACAAATCGCACAAGTTCACAAGAAATGGATCAGTGTTAGAGATTCATATGGGATCGAGATATTCAGTCACGATATAGCGCCCTACATCATCGTGGCTTATGTCATTGCATTGGATCATGCAGAGTGGAAAGTTGGAAAAGGCTTGGCGATTGGAATTGGCGGAGCAACAATGGGAGGGATGATGAATGACTTCGGAACGAAAAGTTGAAGAACTAAGAAATTTCGGCTTGCATACATTTTCGAATTATACTATAATATCAATGCAAATCCTGCCATATACAGCAGCAGTTGTTGGACATAGAGACAATAAACTAACGGTTCAGATTTGCTGATCCGCCTCCGAGCCAAATGTGTGCGATACCCCACTACGCGAAGTGGGGTGACAATGGCCTATTATCCGTTCACTAGTGAACCAGAGGCGGAAAGTTGACTGATGTTCCGATCACTGGGACGTTTCATAGTTCATATGCGTGACGCATTCATCCTATCTATTGTAACGAGCATCATAGCGCTGGTAATTGCTTATTTTCTTCACTTCTGACTCTGACCCGTTTAGCGCTCACTTAGACCAGTCGTAGAACCCTCTACCGGTTTTTCTCCCGAGAAGATTCGCTCGTACCATTTGTTTCAGCAGACTACTGGCTCGAAACTTCGGGTCGCCTGTTTCTCTTACCATGACCTCCGTGATGAATAGGTCCGTGTCGATGCCTATGTAGTCCAGTAACTTGAGCGGTCCCATCGGCCAGTTTAATCCCAATTCGCATGCTTTGTCAATGTCTTCTGGTGTAGCGATGCCTTCCGCAACAAGATATACAGCCTCGTTAAGTGCCTGTGATAGAATCCTGTTCACAATGAATCCGGGGGTGTCCTTCTTCACTATCACGGGTTGTTTGCCCAATTTGATTGAGACTTGCTTGACTGTTTCCACGGTCTCGTCCGACGTCTTCAGACCGCGAATAATCTCGATCAGTTTCATCACTTGAGGTGGGTTGAAGAAATGCATTCCACATGCTTGGCTCGGTCTGCCTGTGGCTGCACCGATCTCTGTGATGCTGATAGATGAGGTGTTTGATGCGACTATGGTGTTTGGAGGTGCGAATTTACCTACGTCCGCTAGAACTTCCTTCTTGAGTGTTGGATTTTCTGTTACGGCCTCGATCACAAGATCTGCATTCTGCACTGCCGCGTCGAGAGCTAAGGTGGGGTGAATTTGGCTCAGGATTTTTCTCGATTCTTCCTCGGCCAGTGCTCCTTTCTTTACGAAACGTGCCAGGCTGTCGGTAATCATGGTCATTCCGTTATCAAGGAAACGTTGCTCAATATCGCGCATGTTGACCTCATATCTTCCGACCTGAGCACAGACCTGCGCGATTCCGTGACCCATCAGGCCAGCTCCTAGAACTGCGACTCGCTTTACTTCCATCGCTATCGCTGTCCTTAACGTGACATGTCGAAATATAATTTGTCCTAGGAATGGGGCTGTTTACTTAAGATCGGCTGATACTTCCTTGACTGCGCCCTCGAAAACGTCTAAACCAGCATCAATCAGTTCCTTGGTGATAATTAGTGGTGGAGCAAATCTCATCGTCGATTTTCCCGCGGTTATGATGGCAAGGCCTCGTTTGAAACACTTGTTCATCACGTCGACTACCTCATCAGAGGCGGGTTCCTTTGTATCAGCATTCTTCACCAACTCTACTCCAATCATCAGTCCTTTGCCTCGGACGTCCCCGATGATGGCGTATTTCTGTTGCATCTCTCTCAAACGTTTCATCATGTGGGCACCTTGCCGCGTGGCATTTTCCAGCAGTCTCTCTTCTTTTATTATGTCGATAACCTGTAGACCCGCACTGCATGCTACCGGGTTACCGCCAAACGTGTTCGCGTGAGATCCTCCTTCCCAGTCCATGATCTCTGATTTGGAAATCGTGGCGCCTATTGGCAAACCGGACGCCAGTGACTTTGATGAAGTTAGAATATCGGGCGCTACTCCCCAATGCTCAATCGCAAACCATTTGCCTGATCGCCCCATACCTGATTGAATTTCGTCATCCACCATCAGAATACCATACTTGTCAAGGATCTTCTTCAGGCGCTGGAAGTAGTCCTCTGGTGGTACTACGTATCCGCCTTCTCCCTGAATTGGTTCAACGAACATTGCTGCTGTATCCTCCGGCGGATGAAATTTCTTGAGCACCTCTTCTTCTATGAAATCTACGCACCACATGTCACATTCAGGATATTTCAATCCGAATGGACATCGGTAGCAGTAAGGATACGGGACATGTGTGACTTCTGGGACTAACGGAAAGAAGTGGCGCCTTTGAACCGGTTTACTGGCTGTTAGACTCATCGTAGCAAATGTTCGGCCATGGAAGGCTCCAGTGTACGCTAGGAAGAGAGGATTTCTAGTGTGCCAACGTGCAGCCTTCATCGCAGCTTCGTTTGCTTCTGCTCCACTGTTGGAAAAGAACACCTTCTTCTGGTACGTCCCTGGCGTAATCTCGGTAAGACGCTGGCCGAAATCGATAATCGGTTTGTAATAGAAATCTGTCCAGGAATAGTGAATTAGCTTCTCCGCTTGTTCCTTTATTGCTTTCACGACTCGCGGATGTGAATGCCCAACAGCCAAGACAACCAGTCCAGAGTTAAAGTCGATAAACTCGTTTCCATCAACGTCTTTTACTATACAACCTGAGCCTGATTCTGCAACTAGAGGGTACCATCTGACCACAGAACTAGAGATAACATCCGCGTCCTTTTTCAGCAGTTCTCGTGCTTTTGGTCCAGGTGGGGTTACAACAATTTTCGGTTGCGTGGCTTTTACACTCAACCAGGCTACCTCGGCTGAAGCATAGATCGGCATTTGTAAAAGAGTTGTGTTGCCGCGTGCAAATTGAGAATCGAAGCCGATCAGTGGACGTTACGAGAAATCATGCTATGCGTCGGTCACGTTACCTCAGTCGTTTCGACTTCTTCTCCGTCCGCCTCTTCTTCGAATACTCCAGTTTCTCGGGACAACGTGATCTCGATGATTGAAATGTTTCCTCGAGTTCCATCGAGGCGAGTTACATCTTCTGATCCCAAGTTAATGTTTTCAACGGTGATATCTTTCAGAAATCCACGTCGGAGCATTTGAACTGTATCGATAGCCTTCTCGATGGCCTGGCCGCGAGCTCTCACCATAACTTCCTCCTTCCCTGAGTTGAACAGAGTGACGCATGCAGTTACGTAATTCATGATGGGTTTCTTGCCTATTCTAACGAGGTTTGGTTCGTCCATTGGTTTTCCACCTGTTCTGTTGAATTGGGCTATGAGAGATGTTGGTTTACTACAGATTTAATTGAAAATATCTTGCGAGACTATTAAACTCTCTAAGCGGCTATGGATACTACATTCAGATTCGACATGTTCTGATCTCCATACCTAACCCCCGATTGTATGCATCGGTCGTACATGTTCGGGCACATTGTACTTCTTCAGAAGCGTTTCTACGCCGGGAGCTTTGCGTTGGACCGCTGACACAATGAAGCTTTCTATTTCCTGGTCCGTGCCTCCTCCCCGAAGCAACGGTCTCAGATCGAATCCTGTTCTATCGAACAAGCATGGAACAATCTTGCCGTCAGCAGAAAGGCGAATTCGATCACAATCACTGCAGAAAGGCTCAGTAATCGATGTTATGATTCCTATTCGTCCCATTCCGCCCGCCATCTTGTAGTTCTTTGCGGTGCTCCCGCTCTCTCGCGGTATCAACTCAAGCTCATACTGTTCGCGGATTCTGCTCACGATCTCCTCTCCACTGAAGACTTTCGCCATGGTCCACAAATGTTGCCCATCGAATGGCATGTATTCAATGAAGCGGACGGCGACATCACCGGATTCTGCTAAAGAGGCTAAGTCTAGAATCTCGTCCTCGTTGCAGCCGCGAATGATCACAGCATTAAGCTTCAGAGGGTTGAATCCGCAGGCTTTCGCAGCCTTTATCCCCGCTAATACACGGTCTAAAGTTCCCCCGCCAGTGATCTCGCTGAATTTTCCAGCCTTCAGACTGTGAAGGCTTATGGTCAGTCCGCCGAGTCCCGCCTCCTTAAGAGCGACGGCTTTCTCTTCGAGCAGAAAACCGTTTGTGGTCATGCTGAGCGACTGAATTCCATCGATTTTAGAGAGCAACGCGACGAGTTTCTCTATATCCCGGCGCATCAATGGCTCTCCGCCACTCAGTCTGATCTTAGTGACACCCATCTTGGCGAGTAAGACTGTAACTCGACGAATCTCTTCGTAGGTCAAGATATCGCTGTGAGGAAGCCATATGGGTGTTTTCGGCATGCAGAATTGGCATCGAAAGTTGCAGCGATCAGTGACAGAGATACGCAGTTTCCGCGCTGTGCGCGAGAAAGAATCAGTTAGAGCTGTCACTGGGCTATAGACCAGATCAAACTACGATAGTGGTCCATTTAAACGGTATATCTGACGTTCACGCCTCTAAATTAAATGGGACTCAGCAGGCGTGCATCTTTGCTGCTGACCAGTCGAAAACGGGAAGGGAGAGGGTTAGTCTACGCCTAGGATCACGTTTGTTGCTTTGATAATCGCGTAGACATCTTTTCCTTCTTTTAGCCCTAAGTTCTCGACCGAAGTCTTAGTGATGATTGAGACGAGTTCGAGTTCGCCTGGAAGTTGCACTACGACTTCCGAGTTGACGGCCCCGGCTTTGATGCTCTTGACCTTCCCCTTCAATACGTTCCGTGCACTTAGCTTCACATGCTCACCTCCCCCAAGGATGAGGATATTGTAGATCTAACTGCGGAGCTCTTCGGATCATGAAATAATCTTTTCGATATGAACATAATCTGGTCTTTCGTAAATCCGAATCTTACACACAAGCTCTCTAGTCAGGCTTACAATCAACAGTCTATGCAAATCCGTCGACGAGATCGATAAAAATCGTTATATTCGACAGAATATGTTGAACCGTCGGTTATTATCTTGTCAAGCTCTGCTGTTACCAAAGTTCAAGCCGCAATCTTAGTGGTCATCGTTGTAATCGCGATTGCAGGTGGATCTTACGCATATCTATCGCTCAGTGCGCCAAGCAAGAAGAACCTGATCATATCAACTACGACGAGTCTGTATGAAACAGGCTTTCTTGACTACCTCAAGACGAACTTCGAGGCCAAGTATCCCGACATGAATGTTTCTTTCATCTCACAAGGAACGGGACTAGCAATACAGACAGCAATGAGAGGTGACGCTGACATGATCCTCGTCCACGCCCCAAGTAGCGAGTATCTGTTCCTCAACGCGAGCTATGGCGTCAATCGCAAAATCCTGGCATACAATTTCTTCATAATTGTTGGACCACCTCAAGACCCAGCCGGAATTATGGGAAAGCCAGTTTCAGACGCTTTGAAACAGATCAGAGCTGCTGGTTTGAATGGTACAGCAATCTGGGTCTCGAGAGGAGATAATTCAGGAACATACACTAAAGAGGTTAGCTTGTGGAAATCCGTCGGCCTTGATGTGAAGAAGTTACGTGCGGAGAGCTGGTATGTGGAGGCAGGCAGCGGAATGACAGCAACTCTTCAATTGGCCAACGAAAAACGCGCATATACACTCTCAGATATGGGCACCTACCTCCAAAACTTCAACAATCACAACATTGACCTTGTCCAAATCATTGGAGCAAGCAAAAGCTTACTCAACGTGTATAGCGCCATCGCTGACAACCCGAATAACGCTAACATGACGAAAACCAACTATGCGGGAGCAATGCAACTCATCAGATACCTCGTCTCAGATGAAGGCCAGCAGCTTTTCGCGACTTATGGAGTCAGCAACTATGGCCAGGCGTTGTTTCAACCGTACATTCCTCTGGTTAGGAGCCAGAGCAATCAGACTTTGCTTGGATGGATCAAGGCTTACGCGTTCTTCCAGGGTTCGGAGTGCCCGCCCCAATTCCGCTATCAGGCAGACGATCTATATGCAGCGACACAAGCAGTTGCGCCTCAGCTATCCGTGTCGCTCCAGTTGAACACGGAGAGGAAGATGGCGCACTGGACCCCATTACTGAAGGCATAATCCGCGCAATTCAGCTCATACTTTCAGGCGATCCTGAAGTATACTCGATCACCGCACTTTCATTATTGGTCTCTGTAGCAGGCACGCTATTATCCTGTGTTTGGAGCATTCCGATCTCCGCAACTCTGGCGTTACGTAATTTTCCAGGAAAACGAGCTCTGAAAGGGCTCTTCAACGCATTGATCGGCATTCCCACTGTTGCCTTGGGTCTATACCTTTACTTGCTCCTCTCGAGGAGCGGCCCATTGGGTTACTTCCATTTACTTTACACCCCAATTGCCATCATCCTAGGTCAATGCATACTCGTCACTCCAATCATAGTGAGTTTCGCTACAAGCGCCCTGGAATCCGTTGATCCAGAAGTCAGAACCTTAGCTAAGACTCTCGGAGCGTCCGGTGTCGAGACAGACTTGGTTCTACTTCGGGAGGCATTCTGGGGAGTAGTGCTTGCAATATTAGCCGCTTTCAACAGGGCTTTCGCAGAACTGGGAGTTGCAATGATGCTTGGAGGAAACATCAGGAACGTGACACGTCTACTGACCACTGCAATAGCACTCCAGACTGCAATGGGTGAAATCGCACTTAGCATCGCACTCAGCATCATTCTGCTCGGGATCGTCTTGTTTCTGAGTCTCGTAGTTAGTCTTGCAAGGAAGACATCGTGATGACCATCCAGATCGAGGCAGATAGGTTAACAAAGAATTTCGATGGTTTGCTAGCCCTCAATCAAGTCAGTTTAAGAGCCGAATCTGGAAAGATCACAACAATCGTAGGGATAAACGGTTCTGGTAAGACAACTCTGCTCAAGCTTCTCGCTGGACTAGACACGCCTACTGACGGCAAGATCATTATCGACACGAAAGTTGTTACAACTGACGAACT
Organism: Candidatus Methylomirabilota bacterium; assembly: GCA_035524675.1. GTDB lineage: Archaea > Thermoproteota > Bathyarchaeia > 40CM-2-53-6 > 40CM-2-53-6 > FEN-987. The sequence continues at coordinate 24,724 of DATKOK010000143.1, forward strand.
CAGGGGCCACTCTACGATGGTATTCCAGAAGAGCATCATGCTTGGGGGAAAAGTCTACGATAACATCGAATACGGTCTGCGAATTAACAAAGTTGCTCGGAGAGAAATA
>DATKOK010000144.1:0-4349 GCA_035524675.1 Candidatus Methylomirabilota bacterium
TCTCCAATACTGGACTTCATCAACGCCCCCGTTCCAGTCAACCTCAGTGAGGCGCCGTGGATCGCGATCAGCATTATCTCGGTTGTGCTGACTATTTCACTTCTCTTGGCGTGCAAGTCTCCACTTGTGGGCGAAAACGCACCTGCATCGCTATTCAGTGTGGATCGCTATTGTACTAATTGCGGAACCAGTATCATGCCTAACGCTGAATTCTGTATTGAATGTGGCAAGTCAGCTAGATCAGGGCAATAATGCGCGCGAGCCAAATTCAACAAGAAAAGCCATCAGCATGTAACATGGAATAAGCCGATCAACGAGCCCTCGGATTGGTTCCAAATGGCGATTGCTTCAGGTGTGGGTAGCAAGGTCACTTGAAGTTTCTTACGCTGAAGATAGGTCTTAGCTTCGTCCGAGAGAGTAACGTTGCCATATTGCCCAGAGCCGATGATCAACTGTTTCGCACCCTCTTCGTAGACATCCTTGGCTTCATCCAGCGAAATAACGTGTGACGTTCCATAGATGGCCTTCGACAGTTTCTTTTTCCGTTTCTTTACCTTCCCGTTCAGTCGAATAATGACATCATGATCGAGCCTTTCCCCATCGATAGTGATTGATCCAAATTCGGTACTATCAATCTGAGGCTTCACCACTATGCCTCCTTAACTTCTAGTGCCTTTTCGTCGCATTAAGTCTGCTCAGTGACTCTAGTCATGTCGACATCCGACAATTCTCAATGGGGCTGGAGCATGTTCACTCGGTTGCCTCTCGTATCAGAGTGGAGTGAACATACTGGGGCATAACGGTGCCTAATTATGTTCTAGGTGTAAATAGACGAGGTACTCAAATGAGCTGTCACAAAGAACGCTCTCAGGACCTACGCAAAATTCCAAGAGAGAATAGCTCGACGGTCGAGCCAGATGACCACGTAATTGTTTGTGCGGATTCCCTGCGCTGTATGACTCCCGGATGTCACCGCCAGGCGAGCCCACTCTGCTCTGCATTCTTCTGCTCAGAGCACCACATCGAGATCTGCCACAAATTGCCTGAGGCTGAAGCGCAATTGGAATGCTGCATGAAAAGATAATCTTGAAGATTGCAACTCAGTAGATGCTCCTCTGACTCACGGCGCTGCTATCGTGTACGCCTCCTTCGGAGGGGGATTAAAGCCTATGAATTAGAACAGGCTCGTTCGTGCGTTCTATAGCCTAGACTATTACTTTAGGGGCGACAGTTTATTGTTCGATGCATATGAAAAGACGTACAATGGCAGTAGGGCTGCTTAGCTTGGTCATGCTTGGATCATTCATGTACTTTGTTGCAATTCCAAGGATCAGTGTCTCTGGAACTGGAACCGTAACCGCATACCCCGATGAGGCGGATCTCCTCTTTTCGGTCCGCACTCAGAACGTTTCGGCGACTAACGCAGCAGTGGAAAACGGATTCATAATGACCGTGGTCTATTCCTCACTCGACGCGCTCGGAGTGAACAAGAGTGATGTTAAGACTGTCTCGTACTCCCTTCAACCAACCTACGACTCATACAATTACAGCAAGGTCATAGGATATGTTGCTATTAACTCCGTGGAAGTCATTGTGACTGGGACTGAGAATCTACCGAACGTAGGCAGAATTATCGACGTCATAGTGCAAGCAGGCGTAAACCAGATCGATGGAATAACCTTCACGTTTGCAGGGCTAAATTACAATTCATTACGAGCACAAGCGTATCATAAAGCAGTCGAGGACGCCAACTCACAAGCTTCAGCGATAGTTACGGGAGTTGGCGGAGTAATCGTTGGCATGGCATCCATCTCAACCAACTACGGCTACGGAATATTGCCACAACCAATAGTCTACGAAGGAAGTACAACAACCAAACCGCCTACACCAATAAACTCTGGACTCCAACAAGTCACCGCGACCGTGAACATTACGTACCTCTACATTTAGTCACACTGTAACGGACGCCGACTTCGATGCGTGATCACCTGTCTAAGACGATTTCGAAGTTACGTTTCATCTTCAACTGATGCCATCGTCGGTCGCAAACGACATTCCTTATGCTGCGGATGCGGATCATATCCTTCATCTCTTCGCCAGATTCATCAACCTTAAAATCAACGATACCGTCAACTGCTGCTTCGAGTTGCTTGTACGCCCAGCTGCTATGAACTCCAGCCATGAACCCCATCAGCTGGGTCAATTGACGGCACTTGCCCATCGCTTACAGCTCTTCCATCAAGGATTCTTGGTCTCGAGGTACGCGCACACATGGGATGTCTGACGATGCTGTCGATTGATCGTTAAGTGGTCTGGTTGCGAACACTACGCATAATGAATTTGCAATGTCGCTTGAACAGGATTGTGCCTTCCATATGATATTGCCCGCACATGGAGCATCTGAACTCAAACAATCGACTGTCGCCCTGCGTTAGCATTTTTGAAGCCTGATAAATTCGCTTATGCAAACTTGTACTAGACAACTTGTCTAGACAAATTATCTTTGAACTTTCCGTAGAGTTCTAGGCATAACCGTAATCGGATAAATATGTTCGCACGTTCTGGCGGAAATTCTCAACTCGATTCATCATGATCCTCGCTATCAGTGTAATCATCTTGCTCGGGCCACAGCAGCTGATTATCAACGGATATGAATGTCGAATGGGTCAGATTCTTATAGCGAATATGATTTCGCTTTGCAGTCTTTCAAGGTGAACACCGTGACCGACACTATGAAGTTCCGTTATCTCGGTCCAAGTGGACTGCGTGTTTCTGAATTATGTTTAGGCACCATGACGTTTGGTGAGGATTGGGGTTGGGGTGCATCGAAGGAAGAATGCCGAGCGATGTTCGATTACTACGTGGAACGTGGAGGTAACTTCATTGATACGGCTAATGGATACACGAATGGAACTAGCGAGCGAATTGTTGGGGAGTTGATAAGTTCTGACCGTGACAATTTTGTTCTGGCTACGAAATATTCGTTCCCAACGGTACGAGGCCTCCCTAACAGCGGGGGCAACCACCGTAAGAGCATGATTCGCTCGCTGGAAGGAAGTCTGAAACGGCTTGGGACGGATTATGTTGACCTTTTCTGGTTGCATGCTTGGGACTATTCCACTCCCGTTGAGGAAGTTATGCGGGGGCTTGACGATCTGGTGCGGTCCGGTAAAGTCCTGTATGTGGGCGTCTCGGATACGCCTGCGTGGATCGTAAGTTGCGCGAATATGTTGGCTGAGTTACGCGGCTGGTCGCCTTTCATAGCGCTCCAAATCGAGTATAGTCTCGTTGAGCGGACTCCCGAACGAGATCTTCTACCAATGGCTCGTAGTCTCGGAATGTCTGTGACTCCTTGGGCGGTACTCGGGGCTGGTGTCTTAACTGGGAAATATAACAGCACGCCACCCGCCACGGGCAACACCGATACGGGACGCTCTGTTGAGAGGCGCTTAGATGCAGTGAACAGCCAGAAAGTGAACGAGCGAAATCTTGCAATTGCACGCGTAGTAGTAGACGTTGCCAGGCAGATTGGATCGAGCCCGTCTCAGGTCGCTCTGGCTTGGCTCCGCACACGCCCTGGTTCGATAATCCCGATACTAGGAGTTCGGCGACTAAACCAGTTACGTGACAATTTGAGTTGCCTCGATGTAGCGCTTTCGGAAGAGCAACTTCGCCTGCTAGATGAATCTAGTAAGATTGAGTTGGGATTCCCACACGACTTTCTTGCAGGTCCCATAGGCAGGGATCGACTGTACGGTGGACTATATTCGCGTATGGCAGAACATCGTGAACCATGAAACCAAATGTGTCATCGACAGATAGCTGGTTAGACCGAACGGGTGAATATGGTAGTCATGCTCGCGATTAGAATCTTGGTGAAATCTCACGCCTAGATTTTCCATACAAGCGGCATTCCTGCTGTTGCCCATCTTCACTCTCATCATCCTGTACGTCGTATCAAAATTGATACGAAAGCGTGAATCGCAAGTTCCAAACTCAAACGCAGGATCTTGAATCTCACCAGGCCAATGTCACAACGAAGGATTACGTACACGATGTTTGAATGTGCAACGTTCATAGAGTCCAGATTCCTCCGGCCGGCGGATCGTGCGAGCTGATCATGCGTACTTTGGAAATTTCAAGGCAAGTTAAATAGGAAATCGCGCGCCTAGGCAGTGAAAATTCTGAGGCGCGCAGTCAAAATCCGACTCTGAACAAAAATGCACGAAACGGTGAAGCCTAGTGAAATACAAGTGGGTTGTTCTTACAGTGACTACCGTGGGAGTGCTGATGGATGGTCTCGACTCGCGAATAGTTATCATTGGTCTTCCGCAAGTCGCCGCCGCGTT
>DATKOK010000145.1:0-18445 GCA_035524675.1 Candidatus Methylomirabilota bacterium
AAGATTGGAGCCGACAGGCTAGTACAGAGATTAAGTCGCACTAGAAGAGACGTAGCTGTAATCCACGGGGATCTAACACAACCCCAGCGGGATAGAGCATTGAATGATTTTCGGCGGGGGCGCATCCGATTCCTAGTTGCAACTGACGTAGCCTCGCGAGGGCTTGATATCGACGGTGTCACTCACGTAGTGAATTATGAGGTCCCTAACGATCCCTTGCTGTACTTCCACAGAATCGGGAGGACGGGTAGGGCGGGAGCAAGTGGGACTGCAGTTACGTTAGTCTCACGTCGCGAAATGGCTGATTTGAAACGGATACAGAACATGACAAGCGTTCGCATGAGAGAATGGAACAGCCATCCATCCTTCGATAGGAACAATCATGCCGGATTCGGATGGAAACCCAACGTTGAATAGTGACATCACGCCAAAACCAGAAATGAGAGTGGAATAGACGGGTCGCGGTAGACGAAAATACGGAAACAGAAACGTACGTTCTGAGATGAAGAGCTTAGAGTGTGCGCGCTGCCACCGATTGATAAGATTGGATGAGTATCAAGCGCACCTTCCTAGCTGCCAAGGCGAAACCAAAGAAGCGACAGCGACCAGTCAGAAGCCTCAGTAAATTATCTGAGATCTTCTGAGTTCCAATACTAATCCTACTGCCGAAATCAAATGTTCATCTTAATACGGACAAGTAGGACTCTCCTTTTCGCACTCGGTCATGAAAACGCAGGATGGATTGAAGAAGTCGGTTCAGTTACTGCGGTGAATGGAATCGGTAAGGTGGATTGAAAGAAGTTCTCGATTTCACTATGCCACCATTAGACCAATAACAGGGTGAATGATTGAGGATATCGAGAGAAAATGGTGGGAACTCTTGCGAGGCTGGGGGAAGTTCAGATTATCCAGATTATGGAACGTGCATTTGGAGAAAGCAAGAGGACAGTAGTGGGGTTCGGAGACGATGTTTCGGCGATTGGACTTTCTGGTAGTAAGGTAGCAGTTCTGAAGACGGACATGTTTGTCGGGAGTACGGATCTCCCACCGGGTATGACTATGCGTCAAGCGGCATGGAAAGCAGTGGTTGCTAATGTGAGTGACTTAGCCGCCAAAGGAGTACAACCTATGGCTGGACTCGTTGCGCTGGGCCTTCCACGCTCGCTGAAAAGATCGGATGTTGAAGAAATCGCGAAGGGTCTCAGTCAAGCTGCGAAATACTACGGTTTTCCGCTAGTTGGTGGAGACACTAATGAATCCGATGACCTGACGATATCAATTGCACTGTTTGCAGTTGCCGAGAGAAGACGCATCATATTGCGAACAGGTGCAAAAGTGCATGATGTGGTTGCGGTAACTGGGGAGTTTGGTTCAGCTTCGGCAGGTCTCCAATCAGTACTCCGATTTCGAACGCCACGAAGTAAATTGGCTCATAGTTTGTATGAAGCTGTGTACCATCCTAAAGCTCGCCTGGACTTGGGGTTGCGACTCGCGGCCTCTCGCGCAGTCACATCATCAATTGATTCAAGCGATGGGCTAGCTTGGTCCCTTCATCAGCTCTCAAGCTCAAGCAGAGTTGGCATTCTGATAGATGATGTTCCAGTTAGCAAAGCTGCCCGTGAGTTTGCAGTGAAGCACAGTCTGCGAGCAAATGATCTTGCGCTTTACGGCGGTGAAGAATACGAACTAGTCGTAACTGTCTCTCCCAGAAACTTCACCAGAGCTTACCGAGCGGCTAAAGGGAACTTGAAGAGAATTGGCTACGTTACGAACGAATTTCGAGGAGTACGCATTAGAGTCGACGGAAGCACTGTGGACGTTAAGAGGAAGGGATGGGAACACTTCCGGAGTTAACTATCCCCCTGTTCTGGACATCTTTCTGAAGACGTATGGGAGAATTCCGCCTGAACGGTAGTATTCGATTTCCATCTCATTATCTAACCGGGCTACGACTCCGAACGTCACGTGTCCTGATGCAGAGTGAACACTCACTGTTAGTTTGGGTTTAACTCCTTTCATGCTATCGATCCCCGCAATATCATATGTTTCGGTTCCGTTGAGTCCGAGGCTAGTTGCATTCGTTCCTTCAGAAAATTCCAGAGGTAGGACACCCATGGCAATTAGATTACTTCGATGAATTCTTTCATAGCTTTCTGCGATTACCGCCTTTACTCCCAGCATTAGCGTGGCTTTTGCTGCCCAATCCCTTGAACTTCCGGCGCCGTACTGTTTTCCTGCGATGATTATCAGCGGAATTTTCTCAGTCCGGTATCGTAAGGCTGCATCATATATCGACATCAGTTCGCCCGAAGGAAGGTAAGTTGTCCATCCTCCTTCCTTCCCCTTTGCAAGCAGATTCTTCAGTCGTATGTTGCTGAATCCCCCTCTCACCATTACTTCATGATTCCCTCGTCTAGCTCCATACGAGCTGAACATATTGGGAGGGACACCTTGGTCTATGAGGTATGCTGCGGCGGGACTATCCTTAGCGATCGCTCCTGCGGGGGAGATGTGGTCAGTTGTTACTTTGTCTCCGAATATGGCGAGGATTTTCGCGCCTTTGATTTCCCTATTCACCATTGAGGACTGTTCAAACCATGGAGGCTCCCGGATGTACGTAGACTTCTCGTCCCAGACGTACACTTCTCCTGAAGGAACGTTCATCGTCGTCCATTTCTCATCACCCTCTTGGGCGTGGGAGTATCTTTTCCTGTAAATTTCTGGAGAGAGAGCTTCAGTCTCGAGCTTCTTTATTTCGGACATTTGAGGCCAAAGGTCTTTGAGGTATACTTCCCTACCGTCTGTAGCGGACCCGATAGGTTCCTTGTAGAAATCAATATCGATTCTTCCCGCCAGCGCATACGCGACAACAAGGGGTGGCGACATGAGGAAAGAACCTCGTGCTAACGGATGGATTCGACCGTCGAAGTTTCGATTCCCGCTTAAGACAGCAACAGCGTAGATGTCATTATCTCGGATACTCTTCTCAACTTCGGCTTGTAGAGGCCCGCTATTCCCAATGCAAGTTGTGCATCCGTATCCTACTATGTTGAATCCGAGTTTCTCTAGGAAAGGAAGAAGTTCTGTTCTTGCGAGGTAGTCTTTGACAACGTTGGATCCTGGCGCCATACTGCGTTTCACGTAGGGTTTTGGTCTCAGGCCAAGTTTGACAGCCTTCTCGGCAAGCAATCCGGCACCCAACATGACCGTAGGGTTAGAAGTGTTGGTGCAGCTCGTGATAGCCGCGATCACAACTGACCCATCGCTTAAGTCATCGTTAGAGTGAGTGGTTGCTCCGACGCGGTTAGATTTCTTCCTGAATTCTTCCAGTAGCATTAGAATAGTCTTACGAGCAGACCTGAGGGATATCCGTTCGTCTGGATTTCGAGGACCCGCAATTGATGGTTCTACTTGTGATAAGTCGATCTGGACTACTCTTGAGTAATTAGGTTCAGGAGAACTCTCGTGGAGATACAGACCTTGTATCTCGCAGTATTTTCTGACGAAGTTAACGTAAGCACTATCTCTTCCTGTTCCTAGAAGGTATTTGATGGTTGAATCATCAACTGGTGAGAATCCTACAGTAGCTCCGTATTCCGGTGACATATTGCCGATTGTGGCTCGGTCTGGAACGCTTAGTTCGCTATACGTGTCTCCGAAATATTCTACGAATGCATCTACCACGTTCTCTTTTCTCAACACTTCGGTTACGGTAAGAACGAGGTCAGTGGGTGTACTCCCTTCTGGCAGCTCTCCCGTGAATTTTACTCCTACAACCTTGGGAATTGTGAACGAGTACGGTTCCCCTAACATGACTGCTTCAGCTTCAATTCCTCCTACACCCCAGCCCAGAACACCGAGGCCGTTCACCATTGTAGTATGCGAGTCGGTACCCACTAATGTGTCAGGATAAGCGATTAGTTGACCATCCTTTTGGTCTAGGGCGACGACACTAGCCAAGTACTCAAGATTGAACTGGTGACAAATTCCCTTGCCTGGAGGAAAAACTCTCATTCGATCGAAGGAGGTTTGTGACCATTTCAGCAACGAATATCGTTCGGAATTCCTCTCAAATTCTTTCTCTAAATTGAACTGTATCGAAGATGGATTCCCCCAAGCATCAACTTGAATCGAGTGGTCGATGACGAGATCTACTGGTACTTGCGAGTTCACACTTGATGGGTTTATGCCGAGCTTTGCTCCGGCACTTCTCATTGCAGCTAGATCAACTATCAACGGGACGCCAGTGTAATCTTGTAGGAGAACTCGACTAGGCATGAATGGTAGGTCCTGGCCGATGCTCTTGGGCCATTCTGAGAGAAGATGAACCGCCTCTGTCGAGCCTAGAACGCGACCTGAGAATCTCAATGAGTTCTCAAGTAAGATGCGTATTGAATAGGGCAAGGAGCTTAAGTCATGTCCGAGTTTCTTAGCTGAAAGTTCGTAGTATGTCGCGTTGCCTCTGGGTGTGTCCATCGTCGCTTTTACGAAATCAAACTCGTTTCGCACGATGATCGGACAGATCAGCGTACTTTCTCTATTATTGCGTTTTCCTTTTTGAGTACAGCGCGAAGACTCGTGGGCGACCGAAGGGTAACATATAAGAAGTTCAATCCGAAACGCCGAACCATTACGCTTGGCAGGATAATCTGGCAATTGGCTGAACGAATATGAAGTTCAACGTTCCATACTATCACCAGACATCCGAGTTCACATGCGGCCCCGCGTGTGTACTGATGGTGATGAAGCACTTTGATCCTAGAATCGCGTTGACTCGTCAATTGGAATTCGAAATTTGGCGAAACTGTAACATGATTGGAACAAAAGGTGCAGACCCGTTCGGTCTGGCGGTCCCATTAATCGATGCTGGTTTTGAGGTGCGACTTACCACGGAACGTAGAACTATGGCTAACACGAAACGTTGGAAGCGTAGACTAGTTCGGGCTGGATTCACGTCACAAGACGCAGAACTAAGCATCTTTGGGATACGACAAAACAAGCTTAGAGCGCTATCAAGAAGCTTGCCAATTCAATACAAACAACCCAAAGTGCAGGATATTGCCAGTGGGGTGGATGCTGGATATGTTCCAATAGCGCTAGTCCATATGGGTGTAGTGCATTCTCTCAACATCCCCCATTGGGTTGTTGTGACCGATGCACATGAAGAGTCGGTAGTGTTCAACGATCCATATCCGCCAAAAGGCAGAAAAGGCCTGAGACTCTCGAAGGTCAAGTTTCAGGAGATCCTCGACAACATTGGGATCAAAATCGGGATGAGCCCCTCTGTTCTGTTCGTACGAAATGGATGATCATGCCTGGAACTGAAGATGGCTATCAGTGGCATACGATTCATTCTCACATGTTGAAAAACAGGCATCACTGTTAATGCCTCTGATGGGGTCAGTGATGCTGGTTACCTATGATTCGCCAGTTCATTAATGGCGCCCAGGCGATAGCCCAGGGCGCTGTCTCAGCCGGGTGCAACTTTTTCGCCGGCTACCCAATCACCCCCGCCACGCCTATCCTCCACCACATGTTCCGAGAACTCCCAAAAATCGGCGGAGTCGCCATTCAAGGTGAAGACGAGATAGCTTCGATCGGCATGTGCATTGGAGCAGCCATGACAGGAGCGACGTGCATGACCGCAACAAGTGGCCCCGGTATGAGCCTGTACAGTGAAAACGTTGGACTCGCAATTATGGGAGAAGTCCCACTCGTCATCATAGACGTAATGCGACTTGGACCAGCCACAGGGGGAGCAACTACAGTAGGTCAAGGAGATATCCAGTTTGCTCGTTGGGGAACCGCTGGCGGATATCCGATCATCGCTTTGTGTCCGACGAACCCATCCGAATGTTACTCTCTCACAATCCGCGCCTTCAAGTTAGCAAAACGATATCGCTGTCCGGTTTTCTTGTTGACCGACCGCGAAGTAGTCGCGACTATGAGTACAATCGAAAGCGACGGAGATAATGAAGCCAAGTCAGACGCAGGCGACGAAGGGTTGAGAGAGCCTGACCCTTTTGTTCCGTATTTAATTCACGAACTTAGCGACGTCCCATTTCTCTCGCCATACGGAGGGAAGAACATTGTCAGATTCACCGGATCAACTCATGACGAGAGCGGATTTTTGACCAAGAACCCAGAGAAAGTTGGAAGACTGAATGCACACCTCGCAGCTAAAATCGACAAACACAGTCAGGAATTCGAAATAGTGACAAGCGACACACAAGAAGGCGCTCGCACTCTCCTGGTCAGCTATGGAATTAGCGCCCGTAGCAGTCTTGAAGCTACACGACTCCTCCGCCAGAAAGGATTGAAAATCTCTAACCTCATCATTCATTCACTCTGGCCCGTCCCAACCAATTCAATCACTAAGACGTTGGCTGGAATCAAACGGATCGTCGTGCCCGAACTCAACCTAGGTCAGTATAAGATAGAAGTTGAACGTGTTGCTCATAGAATCGACAACGGAATAGGAGTAATAGGAATAAACAGAATCGACGGCGAGTTAATCACACCACAGCAGATCATGGAGGCGGTCACATGACCGAGCAGTACGTCTCCTATCGCGACTCAAAGCCGTATCCGTTCTGTCCAGGTTGCAGTCACTCGACCGTATTAGATTACCTCAACTCCACCTTGGTCAAACTCCAGCTTGATCCGCATAAAATCGTAATCGTCACAGACATCGGATGCTCCGGTCTCTCTGACCAGTACTTCAACACAAACGCCTTCCATGGCCTCCACGGCCGCGCGATCACCTACGCTACCGGGATAAAATTGGCTAACCCTAACCTGAAAGTCATCGTCATCATGGGTGATGGCGGATGTGGAATCGGAGGTCATCACCTGATTAACGCTGCTCGAAGAAATATCGGCCTCACAGTACTTGTCCTAAACAATTTCAACTATGGAATGACTGGGGGTCAGCATTCAGTGACTACTCCGCACGGGGGCATCACCTCGACCACACGACTTGGCAACCTAGAGCGCCCCTTGGACATAGCGGGAACAGTCGCTATGAACGGAGCCACATACGTAGCGCGAACAACAACATTCGATAGTACTATCCCTCAGTTAATCGAACAAGCCATTCTAAACGAGGGGTTCTCTCTTGTAGACATCTGGGAACTCTGCGCAGCTTACTTCGTTCCCAACAATACATTCAACCGGACGCGGCTGGAAGAATCAATGTCCAAACATGCCCTCCAAAAGGGAATAATCCATCAAGAAACAAGAGATGAGTACGCACGCGCCTATCGAGTTATGGCCTCAAGAGCAACGCCGCCCATGAAACAGCCACCACTGAATCCCCTTTTCAAGTCAACTCTCGATCACACTCTGCGCATAATCCTGGCAGGCGCAGCCGGCCAGAAGGTCGCGTCAACCGCATCAATACTTGGAACAGCATCAGTTCTCTCGAACCTCTGGGCAACCAAAAGGGACGATTATCCAGTCACGGTAATGACAGGTCATTCCGTTTCCGAGATTATTCTGAGTCCCACAGAAATCTTCTACACAGGCATCGAGAAGCCGGATATCTTTCTCGCATTAGCGCCCGAAGGCATAAAGACGTGCAAGAGCCAAATCGACGCCTTAACAGGTAGCAGCATGCTTTACGCGCCGAAGGAGCTGCTTCCCATACCAACAGACGCACGAGTGTCTACCCTCGATCTCGGTCGAATATCTCGGAAGGAGATCGCGCTTGCCGCAGTAGCGGAAATGCTGAGGGAGACGAATATCGTCCCGCTAGAGGCATTCAAAGAAGCGATTCGCCAAACTCAAAGACCGCTAATAGCCAATGAAAGCCTCAAAATTCTGGACAAATTGTCCGTTTTGCACGGCGCCAAATAGCACTTCAATTTGTACGGTCTTAGATGAAACTTAACCACCCAACGTTAACGAAGGTGGGCAGTGAGCACACGAGTCGCCTGGAGGTGTCCCGCAGATCGTGCAGACTGTACAGTCGTCACCATAGGCGATTCGGCACTCTGCGCATCGTCCAATCGTCATTTCCTCTCACCTCCATTAAATCTGACCAATTTAGTTCTTCATGTAAGCGATGTCATCCCACGGATGCCTATACAGCGGCTGCTTCAGCCTATTCTGATCCAAGTAGTGTCCCATCAAGCCAATGGTCCTCCCCAAAACGAAAAGGCCGTTGAGCGCTCCCATGTTGATGTATTCGGCCGCGAGCTCCTTTCCAAATTCTATTCTGAGCAAATCTGCAAAGCATATTCCAATACATCCATCTACGTTGAGGATCAAATTGTCGCGTTTGGCCGTCGTAATCTTCTCGACCTCGAGGGCATAATCCAGTAACGGTGTAGACTTGAAGTGTGTTTTCGCGTATTCTTTGATGATCGTGACTCTCATGTCCGGATTATGAACTGATTTGATCCTGTGACCAATACCCTGGATGAGTATACCTCGTGATTTCATATCGTCGACGAATTGTTGAGGTGTCAGTCCATTGTCTAGTGCCTGGGAGAATTGTTGCGCAGCGCCGTCGAGTGCGCCGCCAAATCTTGGTCCGATGGTCAGCATGCCTGAGACAATTGACGAGATCAAGTCTTTGCCTGCTCTGGCAGCCACTATAGTGTTGTGCGCTCCGGAAACTGCTGGCCCGTGATCTGCGGTCACCATTATTGCCATTTCTATGAATTTCGTAGCATACTTGGGCAGGAGCTTCTTGAACCAGAGGATTGATAGGACTCCTCCAATACCTATGTCCTTCGCGAATACATCAGAGATAGTCATGTTTCCGTAAAGCAGTTCTTCGCCTCTGTCGTCGGAGATTGTGGAAACGAAATTCGTCGGTTTCCTTATCAGTCCCTTCTTTACGGCAGTCGCGTAGTCCATAGGGACGGCGGGTACGGATGGTTCGGCTCGTGGTACTATGACTCCTTTGTCCACCAGGTTCTTGTACACCTTATTGATGGTCTCAGCATAATCATCAAAGGAGTATGGCACCGTTGCTCCCGCTTCTCTCAGAGCGGAATTCTTCGCGTAAGCGCTTTCCGTTTCGGATTTAGCTCTGGCTCCCGCGTGGCCGAATTGAACATCGGTCTTGAACGCTTTTGCGCATGTTCCTGTGACCCATATCACTAGCGGCTTTGTGATTTGCTTCTTCTTCAGCGCCTCAACTATTGCGTATTCGTCTGTTCCGCCTACCTCGCCGAGGCCGACCAGCATTTTGATGTCAGGATTCTTCTCGAACCTAAGCAAATGGTCGAGAAGAGTTGTGCCAGGGTAAGTGTCTCCGCCAATAGCAATGCCTTCGTAAACGCCATCTGTGTTTCGAGCGATGATGTTGTATGCTTCGTTACTTAGGCCCCCTGATTTGGAGACGAAACCGACTGATCCGGGCCGGTGCAATTTCGATTCTATGATATTCTCAATAGTTCCACCGGTGTTGCCTATCTTGAACGCTCCAGCAACGATGCCTCCGACTGTTGCTGGGCCAATGATGACTTTGTTGATCTTCTTGGCTTTGATCGCGAGGATTCTCATCTTCCGTTCCGGGACGCCTTCGGCAATGATCACGTAGGTTCTCAGCGTGGGAATCTCTAGGGCGTCATCTGTCGATTGCGCTGCAGATCTGAAAGATGCGAAATTGATTAGAACGTCTACGTTGGGATGCTCAGAGGCTGCGGTTTTGAGAGATTTGTATATTGGAATGAGAACCTCTTTGCTGCCGAAGAAGAACTTCTGGAAACCATCAGCTCCCGTTGGATCAATTAGGGCGGCTACGGATGGTTTCTCTCTGCCTGCTACGTAGTCGAAATCGAGCATTCTCTGGACAGCATTTACTTGCATATTGTAGATGAATGCTTGGGTATTCTTGTCAAAGAGAATGTAGTCAGATTTCTTCGTCGGTGGTTTGACTTCCATGGTTAATGTGCCCAACTTTCTACTCCAACTCTTTGATGGCCATGGTTACGATTTTCGTCATGTGAGTCTCGGGTCCATATACTTCGATCGGGACCTCCAGTTCGCTTCCCAACTCTCTCATGGTTTTCAATCCTTCTTTGTAGTTTGGTCCGCCCCTGCGTACGTATATCTTCACATGATTCTCTCGTAGAGGTTCTTTGTATTCGCGAAGTGCGCGAACTATGCCTTTGAACGTTTGCGCTACATCAGTGAAGTTGGCGATTCCGCCCCCTATCAGGAGAATCTTCCCTTGTGGCGTCTTCTTCCTGGTCATGAGATCGAGCACAGTTTTCGCGTAGAGGTAGGTGAATTCCTCGTTGGGGTCTCCGGAGTATTCTCCGTAGTTCGCCATCTCACTCATGAAACCGAGGTCGGTAATTGTATCAGCGTAGATAACTGACGCTCCTCCACCAGCAACTAGGGTCCAGATTCGTCCCTCAGGATTGAGTACAGTGAGTTTCAGTGAGGCTCCCGTCTTCGAGTCGAGCTCTTCAACGTATGCTTCTTCTTTCGTCAGAGTTCTCCCGAATGGCGGGGGAAACTCTATCGGTCCCCATTTGTGACCACTCGCGAACTCTGCGGTGTCATCCAATTCAGCTGCGACGTCTAATGGGAAGGCGCAGCAGTCTCCGGTACATGATGCTAATTGCTCACATGTGGGGACGAATGGATTGATTTCGAGGTACGTGAAGTTCAGGTCCGCGTAAAACTTGTACATGCCTTCGATGAAACAAGCCATGAATGGTTTTCGTTGACTTGGTATCTTGGATAAGAGTTGTGAGTCAATCTGTTGTTTAGACGGAACCTCGCCTATTGGGACGCGTAATACTGAGGCTTTCTGATCGACATCGCCAATATTGATGCCTCCTTTGTGGTAGAACATTATGTGATCTTCATCTCTGGACGATGTGATGGCAAGATAGTATTCGTCGTCTGGCGAGTGGGGAACGAAAGGTTCAACGATGAAGTGGGTGAGCACGCCAGTGACGTTGCCTATGGTTATAGGTTTGCCCTGGCGGTCTTGAATCCATTTCTTAGCGTTCTGCCAACTGGAGTCTAAAAGGATGAGATTGTTCTTTCCTCTTCTCTTGAAGCGTTGATCGGGCTTTACGACAAGTTTCTTCTCGTTGAGCCAAGGGTACTTTTCCGGCAAAGATTTCAAATCAGTGTCGGGCCCCACGGAGACGAATTGGTCTTTAACGCTGCATTGCCTGGGAGTGTAGTCCTTGAAGAGGCGGGCTATCATTCGCTTTGCGTCTGCTTCACGTAGTGCCTTGTGAGCCATTCTACACGCCTCCCTAGGGGAGTTTCCTCCCGAGACTCGCAGCGATGGCATCCACAAACTCTTCAGTGTATACCACTTTGTTGTTCGGGCTGGACACAGCAACTTTTGACAAATCGCCGGTCATTATGCCGGATTCAACTGTCTCCAATGCGGAGGTTTCCAGCTTGTGAGCAAAGGTGATAACGTCAGGCGTCTTGTCTAATTCTCCCCGTTTCTTCAAAGCTCCTGTCCAGGCAAAGATAAGTGCCATCGGGTTGCTGGATGTTTTTTCTCCCTTCAGATGTTTATAGTAATGTTTCTGGACGGTGCCGTGTGCTGCTTCATATTCGAACTGGCCTGATGGAGAAACGAGTACTGAGGACATCATCGCCAAGCTGCCGTACGCTGAACCTAGCATGTCTGACATGACGTCTCCATCGTAGTTTTTGCAAGCCCACAGGATGCCCCCCTCTGACCGCATGATTCTCGCAACGGCATCGTCGATAAGGGTGAAGAAGTAAGTGATGTGAGCCTGCTCGAATGCGGTCTTCCAATTTTCCGATTCTTCCCTGAATAGTTGGGTAAATCGACTGTCGTACGTTTTTGAAATCGTATCCTTGTCTGAGAACCAAAGATCCACCTTTTGGTCTAACGCGTAGGTGAAGCACGCCTTGGCGAATTTGCGAATTGAATCATCGGTGTTGTGAATTCCCTGGATAATACCAGGTCCCTTGAATTCATGTACAAGACGCTTTATCGGCGTGCTTCCATCAGCCGGAGAGAAAACTAATTCGGCCTTGCCAGGTCCTTCAACTCTAATCTCCTGATTCTTGTACACATCACCATAGGCGTGTCTTCCAATATGGATCGGCTTCTTCCAAGCCTTCACCGTGGGCGGGATATTGCTCACGAGGATAGGACTTCGAAAGATCGTGCCATCAAGCACGGCTCTAAGTGTGCCGTTCGGACTCGGCCACTCCTTCTTGAGGTTATACTCCTTAATCCTGTCCTTATTCGGAGTTATTGTGGCGCATTTCACGCCGACCCAATGCTCCTTGATAGCTTCAGCGGCTTCAAGGGTCACTCTATCATCAGTTTTGTCCCTATTCGGCAATCCTAGGTCAAAATACTCGATTTCCATATCTACATAGGGAAGGAGAAGCTTCTCCTTGACCATCTTCCACATGACACGGGTCATCTCATCTCCATCAAGCTCAACGAGCGTACCTTTCACATGCACTTTCTTGGGCATCAAACATCTTCTCAACGTGCTTTCCGTGTCTTACAAGAGGTGGACTATAGATGCAACGGAATATCCATATTCTCATTACAGTATCGAGAATTTCGTTCTCTATAGACTTCCATAGAAACTACGACTATGATCTCTGACATGCACTTTGTAACAATCTGGCCATAGTCAGAACTCACATGACCAGGATTGCGTAACCGTTGAACCCATTGATCCGGTAGTACGCCGAATCAATGATTAGCTCTTTAGATTCATTCAACCGCACAATATGAGCGATCGACATGACACTCGTTTATGCCTGCGTAGCACCGCACGGAACCGAAACAATCAGAACGATTACGCCGAAACAGAAGCAGCAGTCGTTTCGCCTTACAGAGCAGGGCCTTATGACACTCGCGAGTCATGTCATTCGATCTCGCCCCGATACGATAGTTATCGCTACGCCTCACAACCTTAGGTTGTGGAAGCAGATTTGCATCGTTACATCGCAGAATTCATCAGGCAAACTCACGGGGGAAAACCGAAAGTCAGTCAGCCTGAAAGTCAGATGCGACGTTGAATTCTCCCGTCAATTATTGATGAAAGCATCCAAACGAGGATTGCCAGTAGTCGGAGCAAATTACGGATCGTCGGAAGGGGAGATGTCCGACATGCCCATGGACTGGGGCACCTTAGTGCCTCTCTGGTTCATCCTAAAGGGGAAATACCAGCACCCAAGAGTTTCAATTGTCACACCGTCTCGAGAGATCCCGCTCAGTTTGAATGTGGAATTTGGGCGAATAATCGCGGAGATCATGGACCATAGCTCGAAGAAATTTGTCTTCATTGCAAGCGCGGACCAGGCACACGCTCACAATAAATCTGGCCCATACGGATTCAACCGAGCTGCGGAGCAATACGATAAGATCATGATGAACGCTATTGAGGCGAACGATTTGACCTCCGTTCTTCGATTGAAATCGAAATTCGTTGAAGCTGCAAAGCCCGATAGCCTCTGGCAAACAGCCATATTGGCGGGGATTGCCGACCACCTCAAGATGAAGAGTCAATTGATCTCGTATCAAGTGCCAACTTACTACGGCATGATTTGTGCAGGATATACACGATCATAGCATAGAGACCTGCCAGTCTTCATCCCAACGATGAAAAACAGCCACAAGCCATTTTCATCATGCTCTTCGAACCGCGACCCAAGGAAGAGAGGAATGTTGCTGGAAAAACCACGTCTATTCGGCAATCTAATGTCACAAGTCATCCGTCAAGACACATGTAGCTTCTGCGGAGCATGCATGGCAGCATGCCCTATGAACATCCTTTGGCCAGTCGGTGAACAACCCAGCATGGTAGGCACATGTGCACTCTGCGAGATCTGCTATTATCAATGCCCGAACGTGGAATTCTCCAGCGAAGATGTTGAAACCTTCCTCCACGGCCGAACCAGAAGACCAGACGAGCCGATCGGTATCTACCGTCAAGCATTTGTTGGCCGCTCATCAGACTCGAACATAAAGAACCGAGCGCAAGACGGCGGAGTAGTAACTGCTCTTCTCGCCTACGCCCTTGAAAACAAGGTTATTGATGCAGCAGTAGTAGCCGGCAGAGATGAAAAGTGGGTCGCTCGTCCAAAAGTTGCTACAAAATACGACGATCTAGTCCAGAATGCTGGAACCAAATATACCCCAAGCCCCACCCTGCTGGGCGTCAGATCAGCTATCGACGAGTACGGAAAGTCTAAAGTCGGCATGGTTGGAACACCTTGCCAAATACGAGCGGTAAGACGAATCCAAACGTCCCCGATGGGAAACCGAAGATTGGCACAAGCAATGACCTTATCGATAGGATTATTCTGCATGGAGAGTTACAAGTACGACGCACTTATCGAGAACTATCTAATTAGCAAAGACGTAGATCCAACCAAGTTAACTAAGGTAGGCATCAAGAAAGGGCAATTCATAGCGACGAGCGGAGAATCCGAAGTGCTACGTGTTCCCCTCAAAGACCTCAATCAATATGTGCGGGGAAGCTGCCACCGGTGCGACGACTTTACAGCCGAATATGCAGACATTTCAGTGGGTGGCGTCGGCTGCCCTGAAGGCTACTCCACAGTAATTGCTAGAACTCAAAGCGGACTCGATCTCCTCATGAGCGCTTCTCGCGCTGGGTTCGTGGAATTACGCGAACTAAAACAGGATGATAAAGGATTCCAAACAGTCCTGAAAATGTCAGGAATCAAGAAGACGAAGAAGACCACCTAACCTACACGCCCTTGTCGCGCAACAGTCAGCGATCAAATGCAGAACCCTTAACTCATAAGTAGAACAATCCAAATTCTCGAGCTATGGCAGCCATTTCCCACTCTGATTTCGTCATGGATCCAAAAATGTCGATGGGTCCCGTAGCCCTACGAGTCAGAGACCTCGACTCCACAAGGGAATTCTACGTCGAAGAATTAGGATTGCGAATTGCGAGACAAGATGGAAACATCACGGAACTCGCACCAGTCAAATCTTCTGAAGGCCTAGTCACACTCATACACGACCCAGAAGCCATAACGCCCTCTCGCAGCTCAGCAGGCCTTTATCATTTCGCGATGCTCCTCACAAGCAGAACAGACCTAGCAAGCGCGTACCTCGCGCTTGGAAACGCTGGGATAACATTCGACGGATACGCCGACCACATCGTAAGCGAGGCACTCTACCTGAGCGACCCAGGAGGAAACGGAATTGAGATTTATGCAGATAAGCCAGGGAGAGATTGGAAAGTTGACGACGACGGCACACCCCAGATGGGCACTTACCCCCTTGACATCGATTCACTCCTGCTAGAAGTGAAAGAGAAACCAATCGATGAAGCGAGGGCTATCAGCGAAGGAACGGTCATAGGACACGTGCACCTAAAGGTGACAGAGATCAGGCGATCAACCGACTTTTACCATAACCGAATGGGATTGGATTTGATGAACTATTGGGACACCGCCGCATTCCTCTCAGCCGGAGGATATCACCATCATATCGGAATGAATACCTGGGAGAGTTCCTTCGGATCAAGATTCGAAGAAGGACGAGCAGGGTTGGAGTATTTTACAATCCGCGTTCCTGACACCTCACTCGCAGCAGACCTTCGCGTGAGACTTGGCGACACGAGACAAGATGACTCTACATTTCAAGACCCGGACGGAATCAAATTCAAAATTGAAGGAGCCTAGACTCTTTCAGATAGATAGCAAGATTCCCTGCAGCCGAATATTCGATATCTCCTGCTAGCTACCCAAGCATAAATGCTCTGAAAAAGAGCTGACCTGAAAATTCGACACAATAAAACAACAGGACAAAGATAGGTGCAAATCTCTGAGATTGCTTGCGGCCCAGAAAATAACTCCCCGTCCGTCCTGAACAAGTGCATTTGTCCCTGCAGATCATCGGTAGTCAAATTATACTTCGATGACACGTCAGATATCGCTTGGTATGGAACAAATCTGAAGCGTGAATGCCTATCCAATAAGCTAAGTAACCTGACGGCGGCAACACACAAGTTGCATACGCCATCAAATATCAGATATGGCTTACTTGCCAAAGAAAATGCCATTCTATTCTCGATTCAAGTTTGAGGCAATCGAGTCAGACGTCTTCATCGGAGGCGGTTGGTAAAGGTGCGTGAACTGACATTCGCTACAGTAATTCATACCACACTCGTTGCAGAAACCTAAAGGCCTCTTACCGCTTCCACAACGACAAACTGTGCTACTCATAATTGCTCACTTCAGAGTTCTCGAATGTTGGCGTTTTCTTGATGATTGCACTCTTCTCTCAGGCACTACGCGACGGTGACTTCTACCACGCTTCTTCTTTGAGTACCTTCTTGGCTCCATAGTTGAAGTTACGCTGTCAAACGTTTTCTCATCAATCAAATGCAATAAGAGGAGAAGCGCAAGGATTGCGATTAAAGCACGATTCTGAGTCCGCCTGGCGTCGGTTTGGCGAACGCTCGTCTTCTTCCGCTTGACGTTTGAACTCTTGCGCCGTGCTCGCTTCTTTCGTGCCATATCATCGATGTTGCCCCTTCCCTGCTAAATACTTGCGTTCCGATGCTTCCCCTAGATTAGGAAATGAGTTATATGCGATAGAAGCTTGCCTTCGACTCATGTCCAAGAATCCAGTGATCGATGAGATTCTAGAAAGCTACAAACCGATATGGGCATTGAACCATGCGGCGAGTCTCTCTGACTGGGATCTGGAGACCTACATGCCTGTTGACGCCGCCAAACCCAGAGGATTTGCGCAAGCTCACCTTGCCTTGATCCGCCAGCAAAAAGTTCTAGCACTAACCGAATACGTGACGAAAGCTGAGAAACTGGATGGCCTAGACGATTACGAAAAGGGCATTGTTAGAAATATCAAGCGGGAATTGAAGTATTTCACGAAAGTCCCTCCCGAACTCGTCGAAGAGCTTACCAGGACAGCAACGGAAGCATCAGTTGTATGGAGGGAGGCAAGAAAGAAATCTGATTTCTCGATGTTTCAGCCTTATCTTGAAAAAACTGTACAGCTAAAGAGAGAGGAAGCAGATAAACTCGGTTATCAAGGCCACCCGTACAACGCGTTGCTAGACCAGTTCGAAGAAGACCTCACGACCCAAGATGTTGACAGAGTTTTCTCACCGCTCGTTCCTAACCTTAAGCGGATACTCAGCAAGATAGTGTCCTCGAAAGATTTCCCTAGCAGCCACAAACTTGAGGACGTGGAATATGACGAGCAAGCCATGAGAAATGTGAACCAGGAAGTTCTCAGAATTCTCGGAATGCCAGACAAAACCTTTCGAATGGATGTCTCGACGCATCCTTTCACAAGTTCAATGTCACTTGACGACGTCCGCATTACGACAAGGTACGAGGGCAAAAGCTTCAGAGAAACTATCTTCTCTGTGATCCACGAATGCGGCCACGCATTATACGACCTTCAAATGGACCATTCATACGAATATACCCCACTCGCAAGAGGACCGTCACTAGGGATTCACGAATCACAATCACGGTTTTGGGAAAACTTTGTCGGAAGAAGCAAAGAGTTCACTAACCTTCTCTACCCTACCCTGAAGAAAAATCTCAAATTCATCTCAGAATACACGGAAGACGACCTGTACAGATACTTCAACCTTGTAAGACCTAGCCTCATTCGAGTAGCTGCAGACGAAGTAACTTACAATTTCCACATTATCGTCCGCTACGAAGTTGAAAAGAAACTCATAGGCGGAGAAGCAAAAGTCTCGGAAATACCGGAAATCTGGGACGATATGATGGAAGAATACGTAGGAGTGAGACCGAAGGACCTAGCGGAAGGCGTCCTTCAAGACGTCCACTGGAGTGCAGGAATGATAGGTTACTTTCCCACATACTCTCTCGGAAACGTCATCGCTGGAATGGTATCCAACCGTATGCAACGTGACTTAACCATCAAAGACATCATAGCGCGAGGAGACATGAGCCCCATCAAAATCTGGCTGAGGGAGAACATTCACAAATGGGGATCAATATACTCCCCCAAAGAGTTACAGCGGAAAGTCTTAGGAGACGTGTATAATCCGGAATATCTAGTGAAGTACTTGGAGAAAAAATACCTAGGTTAGACACATCCAAAGACTGATTAACTGTCAGAATCGCGCGTGTGACTAGGAGCTGAAGACGTTGCCGAAGAAACGAAATCCAAACCCTGTAACCGCAGCAATCCTCTCTCTAATAGTTCCAGGCATGGGGCAGATGTACATCGGAAAAGGAGACCGGGGTGCAGCAATCCTAGTTGCAGGAATCATAGTTGGTACATTAGCATTGATCTGGCAAACCCTCTACGTTGCCTACGCAACTAATTTGATGACATACCCCTACCCACTCTACAGAATCAGCCTAGCCGCCTACGCTGCAATTTTCTGGATATGGCAGATTGCAGACGCACATACGATTGCAAAGCAGCAACACCGTAGCTAACAATTCACGCTCGCTGTCA
>DATKOK010000146.1:0-10108 GCA_035524675.1 Candidatus Methylomirabilota bacterium
TAATTCTTGCCTTAGTGATCACCATAGGACGACTTTTCGCGCCCTACGTCACACGAGTCTTCGCTCGAGCACCAAGCCGCATTGACATAATTCTGAATCCTCTTGAGCGACTAATCTACCGAGTGGGTGGTGTGAATCCAACTCATGTGATGGATTGGAAAGAGTACACCATATCATTGATGCTACTCAACGTTTTCCAAATGACACTGGCCTTTCTAATATTCGTCTTTCAGGACCGCCTGCCATTGAACCCTCAAGGTTTCCCCGGTTTGACATGGGACCTTGCTTTCATGCAAGTCATTTCATTTGCAACAAACACTAACCTTCAGCATTACAACGGCGAGAGTACCCTGTCGTACTTGAGCCAAATGTCTGCGGTCCAATTTCTACAGTTTACTTCGGCAGCGTCTGGATTATGCGCTGCAGTGGCACTGATACGTGGATTCAAGGCTGGTTCCAAAGATTTGGGGAACTTCTACGTTGACTTTGTGCGATCTCTGACAAGGATACTGCTCCCTCTATGTTTTGTAGCGGCTTTGATCTTTGTTTTGCTCGGCGTCCCTCAGACCATTAACGGCTACACTGCGGCGACGACTGTAGAAGGCGCAACGCAGGTTATTCTTGTCGGGCCTGTCGCGTCTCTGGTCTCGATAATGCAGATTGGCACTAACGGCGGAGGATATTATGGTGCTAACTCAGCGTATCCATTACAGAATCCGAATCCTGCATCAGACGTTCTCCAAATATTCCTAATGTTGCTCTTGCCTACAGTATTGTGCTTTGTATATGGAGAGATGCTCGGGAAGAGGAAAGAAAGCAGACCCATACTCTGGGCGTCCTACGGGCTTTTCGCAATAGATTTGGTAATTGCTTTCATTCCCACTTCAGTACTTGGTCAAGGAATTGAGGTGCGGTTCGGAGGCTTCTTCTCAGCCTTTTGGACTGTCGTGACAACGGCTGTGACAACAGGATCTGTTAACGCTTCGCTGTATGGAATGCACCCGCTCGTCATACTCGCTGCCTTCATGGGCATGTTGATCCAGGCAACACCAGGAGGCAAAGGAGTAGGCATGATGTATATGGTCATGTACGTAATAATCACGGTATTCGTCGTCGGACTGATGTCTGGCAGAACACCAGAATATTTGGGGATTAAAATCGGCGGGAAGGATGTTTTGCTCGTCATGTTCACTTTCCTAATACACCCTATAGCGATCTTGATCCCAACGGTACTGGCCTATGCAACAGGAGCTGCCAGCGCGATAGGAGTTGGTGGCGATTCAATTGGTTTCAGTTCAATCCTGTACGAATTCACAACGGCCGCCGCAAATAACGGATCAGATTTCTTTGGCGCGTCAGCGAATACACCATTCTTCAATATCTCCACGGGGTTGGTAATGTTTGTAGGGAGATTCGGGCCAATCGTTTTGTTGCTTGCATTAGCGGGATCGATGATCGGCAGGAAGAGGCATGCCGAGGTTGGATTAAGGACTGATAGTATAACGTTCTCCATTGTTCTTGTCGGCAGCACCCTGATTCTTGTGGTGTTGACATTCTTTCCGTTCCTTGCACTCGGACCCATATTATCATTCTTCCAAGGACATCTCAACGGATTCGGTTAAGGAAGGTGAAAAGAGACGCCAGAAAAAGATCAACAGGGTCTGTGGGCAGGGGCAATGTCAAGCAAGACATTATATGACTCACTAGTAAGGCTCAGCCCTGCCTCGTTGCTAGCGAACCCAGTCATGTTCATCGTAGAACTCACCTTCTTCGTCGTGGCTGGAATGGCCGTGTATCCACAGTGGTTCATCCCAGTGGCAAGTCCCACTGAACGAGTCTTCTACGTTGAAGTGGCCGCAATTCTGCTCGTCACGGTCTGGTTCAGTACTCTCTCAGATTCGATTGCTGAGACTCAGGCAAAGAATACTGCCAACAGCCTCAGAAGACTCGAGACGGAAGCGACAGCTAAGAGAATAGTCGACCAGGAAACGGGAGGCGACAGGAAATTCCTTCTCACTCCATCAACAAAACTACGCCAAGGAGACATGATCTTTCTGGAGAAGGGAGACTTGATTCCTATAGATGCGGAAGTGACTGAGGGTGTCGCGATGGTTGACGAGTCTCTCCTGACCGGAGAATCAACACCCGTCCGTAAGGCTCCAAGTGACCCTTTGATTGGTGGATCGAAACTGCTTAGCGATACGCTAACTGCCAGAGTCACCGTGAATCCCGAAGATAGCTACATCAATCAAATGATTCGTTTGGTGGAATCAGCAAAGAGACCAAAAACTCCAAACGAACAAGCAGTTACAATCGTCCTGATCGGCCTCACAGCCATCTTCACGATAATCATTTTCGCCCTTCTCGGAATGTCAGTTGTGCTCAGCCTCGGCGCTGACCTATCAGTTCTGATTGCGCTTTACGTTTGCCTTCTCCCAACCACCATAGGAGCCCTCCTTCCCGCAATCGGCCTCTCCGGTATGTCCAGACTATATGCAAGGAAAATTGTCGCAAAATCGGGTAGGGCAATAGAAACTGCTGGCGACACGGACACGATTCTACTGGACAAAACTGGAACGATAACTGTTGGAAGTAGGCAAGCAATCGAATTCATACCATTCGAAGGTTGTTCTGTACAACAAGTTGGCGAGGCAGCGTTCCTTTCGTCATGGCACGATGACACTCCTGAAGGACGTAGCATTATCAGATTAGCGTATAATGACCGTTTGATACCAAAGGAATTGAATGATCTAGCCCTCTCGGAAACATACGACTTCTCAGCAAGTACTCGAACAAGCGGCGTGAAATTCACCACTGGAACAGGCTTCATGTTACCGAAGGGTAACTTGGAGAGGGGTAGGTCCAGACGAAAGTTCACGGACGAGCTGAGTCAATCAGTAGGATCAGGCGAAGTTGAGATAATCAAAGGCGCTCCGGACGCAATAAGGAAGATTTCCGAATCTGTCCCACCTGACTTTGATACGGTAATCACAAGAATTTCTGATGCAGGTGATAGTCCGGTCGCAGTCTGCAAGAATCGTGAAATCATTGGGATAATTCGGTTCAGAGACATTTTGAAACAGGGGATCAAGGAAAAAATACAGGCGGTAAAGGCAATGGGCATTCGCCCGGTTATGATAACTGGAGATTACCCCCTAACCGCTAAGAGCATCGCGAATGAGGTTGGAATTGATGAATATGTACCACAGGCGAAGCCGGAGGATAAGCACGGAATAGTTCTACGAGAGCAAGCGAATACTAGAATTGTCGCTATGATCGGGGACGGAACGAATGACGCTCCCGCATTGGCGGTGGCTGATGTTGGACTGGCGATGAATTCAGGAACACAGGCAGCGAAGGAAGCCGCGAATATGGTTGATCTTGAATCGAATCCAGCGAAGATAATTGAAGTTGTTATGCTAGGGAAACAACTTCTCATGACGCGTGGTGCAGTAACCACTTTCAGCATTGCGAACGATGTTGCAAAATACTTCGCTATAGTTCCAGTGATGTTCGCGATCGTGCCGGAACTACAGGCCATGAACGTTCTACGATTGGGATTGCATACCGCTGTCCTGTCGGCTTTGATATTCAACGCGATAATTATCCCCCTGCTAATCCCTCTAGCTATGAAAGGAGTATCCTTCAAGCCATCGGATACGATGACATTATTCCTAAAGAATACAATGATTTACGGAGTTGGAGGAGTAATCGTACCCTTCGTCGGAATCAAACTGATTGATATTCTATTGAGATTGATTCACATTTAGGAGATTCTGACATGTCGAAAAATAAGTCTGAATATGGGGCAACAATACGACTCGCTCTCGTCTCATTGATCCTTTGTGGACTAATCTTCCCCATGCTCGTTACGGGCGTAGCTCAAGTTCTCCTGCCATATCAAGCGAATGGCGACATAGTAAGCCTCCATGGTCGCAACGTCGGATCAAGCCTTATTGCCCAAGACTTCGAATCACCACTGTTCTTCCACTCGAGAAACGTGACTCTCTCAGCCTCAGGGGTAGATCCAGACATTACCCTACAAGATGCTTACTCGCAAATTCCAAGGATAAGTAATGCGACAGGAATCCCCTCACATGATCTTAAGATGCTGGTTGATCAGAATATTAAGAGAACGATGTGGATCGCAGGTGATCCATACGTCAACGTGCTCAATCTCAACCTGTTACTCATAGAGAAATATCCTTCAATTTACGCATCATTCAGTTGAACTTGTTCATTCCCAAAGCGGAAGAAGGAATACGCCTTTGACTGGCTCAATGATAGCTGTCAGATTGCATAAGGTTGGTTCCAGTTTCAGTGTTGACCGGATTAAGATTCCACATATCGGTAATGATGATGTTCTCGTTGACGTGAAAGCCTGCGGCCTGTGCCATTCTGACATGAATTATCGAGATGGAGTTGCTCCAGTAGGGAAGCTACCGATCACTCTCGGGCACGAGATTGCTGGGGTTATAGCGAAGGCTGGAGCTCGAGTCAAGGGGGTAAGTGAACATGACCGAGTTTTGGTGCACTACATTGTGAGTTGCGGAAAATGTTCGTATTGTCGAA
Organism: Candidatus Methylomirabilota bacterium; assembly: GCA_035524675.1. Classification (GTDB taxonomy): domain Archaea; phylum Thermoproteota; class Bathyarchaeia; order 40CM-2-53-6; family 40CM-2-53-6; genus FEN-987. The sequence goes on from DATKOK010000146.1 coordinate 4,573, forward strand.
GCGGTTTGGAAAATTACTGCGTTCACTATCGCATGATCGGGAAAGACATCGATGGAGGTTTTGCTGAATTCGTTAAGGTTCCTGCTCGAAGTATCGTCAGACTACCAGCAGACTTGCCATTTGAACAAGCCGCCCTGATGGGCTGCGCTGTCCCTACTGCATATCATGCACTCAAGAGAGGTAGAGTGCAGAGCGGAGATGTTGTAGTTGTCTTTGGAATCGGAGGAGTAGGAATCCACGCAGTCCAACTTGCAGCCAAGTGCTTCAACGCAAAGATGGTGATTGCAGTCGACGTTTTCGATTGGAAGCTGAAGTTAGCAAGAGAGATCGGCGCAACAGCGATAGTGAATGCTGCTAAGCAAGATGTCCCAAGGGCAATCAGCAAGATAACCGGCGGCAAATTCGGTAACGTACTTGTCGATTTTGTATCTCACAAAGATACTATGAGACAAGCAATCTCGTCGAGCGGAAAAGGTGGAAGACTCGTAATTGTTGGAATAACTCGAGATACGTTACAAATCACTCCGTACAGGACTCTCCTCGGGAACGAATTGGAAATCATAGGCGTCGATGACCACCTGCACTCTGAGATGACTGAACTAATCCAATTCGTGCGTGATCGGAGAATCAGCCTTTCACGATCAGTAACACACACAATAAGCCTCAATGCTATCAATCAAGGGTTCGAAATCCTGCGATCAAAACGCGAAAGAGTAGTCCGTATAGTTATGACGAACAGCAATGAGAACTAATCAGGTTCGCGGATTTTCAATTCTGCCCGAGTAGGAGACTTCCAAGTCAGCCCAAGTATTCCACCGATGATACCCAAAACGAGACCTATACCAAACCCTCCCATTGCGCTTCCGAAGAGGCTTAGCACAGAGAAGATTAGAATTACCAACGCCCATTTGGAATGATCTGCCGGCTTATTGTAGAGCATTACAGAACCAATGATTACAAGCAGACCAAAGAGTACACCCGTAAATCCAAATCCACCTAAGCCATACCATCTCATCATCCCAAATCCAGGACTAACTCCCCCGGGATATGCTCCCATCATTCCGTATCCCCAATAACCGTTCATCATGCTGCCGTACCCGTAAGCCCCCATCATAGATCTCATTCCTCCACCCAGCAGCATGAAGGCGCCGCCGACGAGTGAGAGAATGAACGCCGCCATAGGCTTCTCTGATTCCGTCATCAACAACCCATCCTTGCACTAACTAGATTCAGTATCTGATACGAATACTTAGCCGGGCTGTCTACTGTGCAACGCACTGTATTGCTCAGATTGTCCATGATCTATTTCGCATATTTCGCAGGATCCTTGTCGAATTGCTGCTTACACGCCGCTGAACAGAAGTAGAATGTTGTCCCATTGTAGACACTCGTATACTTAGCCTGGCTCTCAGCAACAGTCATTTTACAGATTGGGTCTAATGCCAAAAAACTCACATCTAATTCGACGTTTTCTATCTAAGACCCTCCTACAACTTTAACTTATCATCCGGTCGAAGAGTGAGTGGACTCTAATGTCTGCTCCCAAGAAGCCTAGACCTCGGACGATCCCTAAATCCTTCCGGATCGATGAGTCCGCATCGATTGCCGTCGAGAAAGAAGCTGTTTCTCAAAATGTCAGTTCCAACACTCTGGTAAACCAGATTCTCAAACAATTCTCTGAATTCGATAGATTTGCTAGGCGAATCAACACGGTCAAATTGAGTAGTTCTGTTTTTCGCACCCTCCTATCCGAAGTAGATTCGGAGAAAGTAATCGAGATCGCTAAGACAGCGGGAAGCAGTATTCCGCAGGCATTTGCAACCACCAAAACAGGCAAGGTTGACGTTGAATCCCTCGTCGATCATATCCGATGCTTAGCCACGTATGCTCATCTGTGCGAATTCAGTGAAACCGTTGATGTACAAGGTCGCATGTTCACCCTCGTTCACGATTTCGGCCTCAATTGGTCAATCTTCCTTGTTCATTATGTCAACGCAATGTTCGCGCAGATCGGAATCTCGCCAAAGGTCGAGATGAGTGATCGGTCAGTAACGTTTACACTGCCGGGCAAGTAGATGCAACACACTGTCTTTCTCTGCACACGCCCGACTTAAGTCAGCCTCCGAATTGAGTTAATTAGATCAGACTTGGAAGAAGCAGCATCAGGAAAAACTAGTACAAGGGAACGTGGGTAGGAAAGTCCACCATGGCAAAAGATCCAGTCTGCGGCATGTTTGTTGACGAAGAAACAGCAAAGATAGCTCGCACAATTCACGGAACCAAATGGTATTTCTGCAGCGAAACCTGCGCAGTCACGTTTGAGAAACCTGAAGCTGAACTGAAACGCCTCAAGTTACTGTTAGCTGTAAGCGTTGTCCTCACGATACCGATTGTACTACTCACGATGATGCCTCTTCCTACGAATGTGAATAATTATCTGCTCTTTCTCCTTGAGACACCCGTCCAGTTCATCATTGGTCGGCGATTCTACAGAGGAGCATTCGATTCTTTGAAGAATCGCATGGGTAATATGGATCTGCTCATCGCGCTAGGGACTACAGCGGCTTGGATTTACAGTAGTATAATCACGTTTCTACCCTCCATTTTTCCAACGGAGGGCGTATTCTTTGACTCCGCCGCTGTCATCATTACTCTAGTTCTGCTTGGAAATCTCTTGGAGCAAGTCACTAAAGGACGGGCGACAGAGGCAGTGCGTAAACTCGCCGAGCTGCAACCTCGAACATCTCACATAATCCGTAACGGAATCGAGATTGAGGTGCCAGTTGAGAAAGTTCAGGTAGGCGATATTGTAGTCGTTCGGCCCGGAGAGCGGGTTCCTGTCGACGGAGTAGTTATGGAAGGTGGCAGCGCCGTGGACGAATCAGCAATCACCGGAGAAAGCATGCCTGTCGAGAAAGTGAAAAGCGACGAGGTAATCGGTTCCAGCGTCAATGGCTTCGGTCAATTGAAAGTTCAAGCCTCCAAGGTAGGGGCCGACACAGTTCTCTCCAAAATCATTCAACTTGTCGAAGAAGCACAAATGGCGCACGCTCCCATACAACGTCTTGCCGACAGGGTTGCAGAGTACTTTGTTCCTTCAGTAATTCTGATTGCAATCGGAGCGGCACTCGTTCTATTCTTCCTGGCCAGGCAACCGCCCAACGTCGCAGTCCTAGCGTTCGTTTCAGTGATTGTAATTGCATGCCCCTGTGCACTAGGGTTAGCTACACCTGTCGCTATCCTCGTTGGAACCGCAAAGGGAGCTCAAAATGGAATTCTCATAAAAGGAGGTGAGTACCTCGAGACAACTCACAAGCTTCAAACCATCATTTTCGACAAGACTGGTACACTCACTTTGGGAAAGCCTTCCGTAACGGATGTAATAGGCCTAAGTGGATATTCCCAAAAAGAGATACTGCGACTTGCGGCACTCGCTGAGGCCGGTTCAGAACACCCTCTGGGCAGAGCGGTGATCAAGGCGGCTGAAGAGAATCATATCGAGATACCGGCGGCATCTTCATTCAAAGCAATACCAGGGCAGGGAGTTGTGGCCAGAGATGGGGATCGAATAATACTCCTCGGTAATCGAAAGCTCATGACTGAAAACGATGTGAATCTCCAATCCGCAGAGTCTGTCATCTCCGATCTAGAGGAACAAGGCAAGACCGCCATGACACTGACCAACGAAAATCAACCAGTAGGAATTATCGGTCTGGCGGACACGCTCAGAGGTGATTCTGCGGAAACCATCAAACAGTTGAAAGACATGAAGATGGAGGTCGTCATGTTAACCGGCGATAACCTGAAGACAGCGAAAACTGTAGCTGCGAAGCTTGGTATTAGCAGAGTCGTGGCGGAGGTTCTTCCAGATGCTAAAGAGAATGTTGTCAGAAAGTTACAGGATGAAGGCAAAGTTGTGGGAATGGTTGGAGACGGAATCAACGATGCTCCAGCCCTTGCCACCGCGAATGTTGGAATAGCAATTGGCAGCGGAACGGACGTTGCAGCTGAAACCGGCGGAATCGTCCTCATCAGAAATGAACTGCAGAATATCGTGACGGCGATTAAACTCAGTAAGGCCACCGTTAGGAAGATTAAACAGAACCTGTTCTGGGCATTCTGCTATAACATCGCGCTGATCCCAATCGCCGGAGGAGCACTAATTCCACTCTTCGGTTCTGGCATCTACCACGTCCTTCCCATCTTAGCAGCTGGAGCCATGACAATAAGTTCAGTTACGGTAGTGGGCAACTCACTCCTGCTTTTCAAATTTAGACCGTGAGAAAGAACATTCAAGTGAGAAGAATGAAGCCACTGACAATTCTGCCCCTCATTCTCTTAGTTGGAAATCTATTTCTTATTAGTATTGCATACGCACAAATTCAAACGTAACGATCGATAGCGCTGTTCAACTGTTCAAAGACTGCTTGGCGCGACTTATCTGGACTTAGCCCTTCATGAAGTGGAGGAGTATCAGAACAACTTCTACGCCTCCTATATTGAGAAGAGCGCCTAAAATAAGGAAAATGCGGAGCAGTTAGCTCGTTCTCGGGACGATTACACCTGCTTGACTGCAGCCTTAGCTTTGGCTACGAGATCCGGGGACATGCTGCTCATGTTATGCGCTGCCTTTGCATGCTGAGCGCCTTTCATCATGAGCTCTTCAACCGTGTTGCCACTTCCTTCCCAAGAGCAGTTCATGCCAAGATCCGAACACTTCAATTTGTAAACCACAGAAACACCTCCGTCGAGTTCGCGGTAGATTATTTGCATTTTCAGTTTATCAGCGTTTGCTTGAATCTTAAGTGGTGACATGATTCATAACGACACACAATGTTAGTGGATTCGTGAGTCCTATGGATGAGCAATGTTCGAAATGCGGCGGGCCCATGATGGAATCAAGTCCAATCAATGGAGTATTGTTGGTGTGTAAAGGCTGCCAAAGAGAACAGGCGCCGTGTACTTGCAAGTCTCATCATGGTTAGTGCAAGGTCCATTTCACCCAAAATACTGCAACCAGTCCAATTGCAATGGATCCTGATGCCAGAAACACAGCCGCTTTCTGCCACCAGTCCAACCCTCCTGCGAAGAATGCAAGGTAAAGCACAATGAACGCGAACCAGAATACAACCACGAGAATCGTTGCAGCTACTCTCGATCCTAACGATGTCATCTTCGTTCTATCTCAAGTGAATGGTATTGGATAGAAAAAGAATCCTAATCTTATTCCGAGGCTACATCGTTGGGACGGGACTACTCACGGCTCAACACGAAGCCACTTGCGCATAGAACAGCTCCGGCGATCAAGGTGAGTATTTCGGCAGAGAATACTTCATCTGTGTACCTGTAGGTGAGGAAAAGGAAGAGCGTCGCCGAGAACATTAGACATCCGATTCCTAATGCATACAGCCATCGCACTAGACGGTCCTTTTCCATATGCTTCCCGTCGATCTATGTCTCTGATCCATTTCAACTAATGATTCTTGGGTTTCTACACATGTCTTCGATGCGGTTCGTTGCACTGATACGATACATT